>JAQICS010000034.1 GCA_027858435.1 Patescibacteria group bacterium
ATAATTGCTGGTGCTACTTCTTCTATTGATTATCTTTGGACAGGCAGTTTAACAGGAGACATTAGTAATGCTAATAGTGGCAATATTGGTATTGGAACGGAGACACCGAGTGCAGGATATAAACTTGATGTTAATGGAAATATTATTTCCAGTGGTTACATAGTTAATCACGATACAACTTGGGGAGTAAATATACAGGATAATACTCCTTTAACTATGGGGAACGGGGCAGATTATTCTTTAGGGACTGATGGTAATAAGTCTTATTGGTCAGTTGGCACTTCTTTAGGTTCTGCTACTGGTATAACAATGGACGGAAGTGGCAACGTCGGCATCGGGACGGTGAGTCCGTTGTCAGCGTTGGAAATTTTAGGCGCTAAAACTAATGTTGGTTCTTTTAATGATTCAATGTTGACTGTTTTTGACACAACCTCAATGACTACAAATGTTGGAGGAGGGATTACTTTTGGAGGGAAATACACTACTGTTGGAACGTATACAAGAGGTGCCTCAATTAGTTCGTATAAAATCAATGATACTACTGGAGATTATAGTTTCGGTCTTCAGTTTAATACAAGAAACAATGGTAATAACATTGCAAGAGCAATGACAATTGATAATCTCGGCAACGTCGGTATTGGGACGACGGCACCGGGTTATAAACTAACTGTTACTGATACTTCTCCTAGAATACAAATAAATGGAACAACTGGTGATGCTGGAATTTTTATGGCTGGGGATGGAAATTTTTGGACAATCAAATCAGAAGATGGAAATGGAGCAACAGCGGGATTAATTTTTTATAATGATAATGCTGGTTCTACACCATTGTACATTAAAAGCGACGGCAACGTCGGCATCGGAACAACTACCCCAGCCACCAAGTTGCATGTTGTAGGGGGAGGTGAGGCTATTGTTAGAAATGATACTATGTCACTTGATGATGACTATGATTTAATTAATAAAGGTTATTTAGATTCGGCCATACCTGACATAATTGCTAGCGCAACCTCATCTCTTGACTACTTCTGGGATGGTAGTGTTGGTGGAGATATATATAATTTAAATAGTGGTAAAGTTGGTTTGGGAACTGACAGTCCTAGTTCTCTATTAACTATTGCTAATGATAATTGGATATCAGCTATTAGTGGTGATGGTACAGCTTCAGTTAACATGTTTAAGGTTAATACCAATAATCAAATTGAAGTAGGGGCGCCACTTTTAATTGGTCCATTAGAATTTGCTGCTGATAGTGGCTTAATTAGCTTTATCGATATGCCTGTTACTTCAGCTAGTGTTAGTGGAACTCCTCATGGGTATTCATTGAAACTAGATGGAAATAATATGCTATCTGTTTATGGTCAGTCTAATGGAACTGGAGGTATACAAAACTCTTCAGTGGGAATTGGTGTCGCTACTCCTCAGTATGGAAAATTAGAGGTTAGAAATACTTTAGGAGATGCTGATACTGGTATTTCTTTATATGCAGGAACAGGAACCTCAGCTCGTTCATGGCTTGGCTCTGGTGATCAATGGCATCTATCAAGAGGAGTTAGTTCAAGTACTGGTATTACTATTTTAAACAGCGGATACACTGGTATACTAGAAACTAATCCAAGTTCTCCTCTTGAAGTAGGGGGACATGCTAGAAATGCTACAGATTCATATACTGGTAATGGCTATGAGTTAGTTAATGTAAATTATTTAAACACCCTTACCTACTGGGAAGTAGGGGCTAGTGGAATTGAAAATACTAATACTAGTGGACATGTTGGTATAAATGGACCAGCATCATCTTCAGCGGCTTTAAAAGTTAATGGCATTACTGAGTCAAACGGTATGATTTTAAATGCACCATTATCAATGGCTGGTGAAGGGGTAGATGCAAATATTACTGGAGTTAACAAATTAACTGCTTATACCATTGATCCTCTATATAACATTGAAGGAATAAACTATTCAACTTATGCCTCAGCCATCGTTGGTGGAGTGAAAGAGGAATACTTGGGTAAATTAAATCTTGATGAAAAAGTGATAATAGACGGAGAAGAACAATATGAGGGAGTAATTGACTTTAGTGATGTTAAGAAAGGAAGTGATGCTTGGGTTTGGTATCAAGTTGTTGATTTTAGCAAAGAACATGTTGATATATCATTTATACCTTATGGAGATTTTGCTTCAGTATACTATGTTATGTCTGATGAAAAAATAATATTTAGAGCAGACAGAGAAGCAGAGATTTCCTTTAGAATTACTGGAAGTAGGTATGACTGGAAAAAATGGCCAACGCTTGCAGTTGATCAAAGTGAAAAGGGTTGGGAAGTTAATCGGGATTAATATTGAGATGTTTTTAAATAAATGCTATAATAATTATAGCTTAATATATAAAGAAATAAATTAATTAATAATATTAATTACACTTAATAATTATAAAAATATGAACGAAACAAATCAGCCAAACAAGGCAAAAAAGAAAACCATGATAACAATAGCAGTTTTAGCAGTTGTTGTTATTATCGCAATTTTAGTTATTGTTTTTGTTAACAAAAAAACAGATGAAGTAACGCCTGAAGCTCAGCCAGGCGATCAAACTCCAGTTGTCTCAGAAGAAGGTGAAGGAATGACTGAAGGGGAAGGAGAAATTGAAGGAGAAAACTTAGAAGGAGGAGGAGAAGTTCCTGAAGTTTTAAAGGATGCTAGAGAAATTGCCCCGGGCACTAACTTAGTTACCAAAGATAACATTGTTGTAACTGACGCTGGTGAGCCAGTTAAAATGAACATTGATCCAGCTTCTCATGAAGCTCCAAAAGAATCACAAGATTTAGCTGAAGAAGATGTTCCAGATGACGAGTTCACTGTAAAATTAAATTCAAGCACTTCCGGTTTTTCTCCAAACACTTTTACCGTCAGCACTGGTCAATTAGTTAATCTAGTATTAACTTCAACCGACGATTATGTTCACATTATTAAATTTGAAGATGAAAACTTGTTTGGAGCTCTTTTAGGAGTTGCTGGTGGAGAAACTAAGATGAAGTCTTGGAATGCTCCAACTACACCTGGTGAATATAGATTTTTCTGCTCAGTTCCCGGACATGAAAGAAGAGGAGAAGTTGGTGTGATGGTTGTTGAATAGGAAATAATCTTAGAGAAGGATAATAAAAAAAATAAAGAAGATTAATAGAGAAACCAGATAATAAAAGACAGATACAAATATTCGTATCTGTCTTTTTTTATAAATAGTTTATATAACCCTTTCTATACCTGTTTAGGAAGAAGGAGAGGGATAAACATTGGTGTAAACAAAAAAGTTAGCCATGGCTGTCCGCACATATACTAACTTCTTCTAACTACAATATGTGTTATTTAAAAATATTTGTAAATCTTAATGTATTAACTCATCTAAAATGACACAGAAATATATGATGAGTTTAAATTGTAATTAATTATATTAAGTTTTAAATTAATTATCATTGTTTAAATACTTCTCAATTATTACTCTATTTTTTATATTTATTAGTATAGTTATTTTAAAAATAATTTATAGAAAGTTTATGTAGTATTTGCTATACTTACATTATGAATAAAAATGATAATAAAATTGTATTATTTAATGATAAGCAAGTTCGTCGTCACTTTGATGAGGAAAAAGAGCTTTGGTATTTTTCTATTATTGATGTAGTTAGCGTTTTGACTGACAGTCCAAGACCAAGGAAGTATTGGAGTGCTTTAAAAACTAAACTAATTGAAGAAGGAAGTCAGTTGTCCCAAAGATTGGGACAACTGAAATTATTATCCTCTGATGGAAAAAAGTATCTTACCGATGTAGCTGATACAGAAACTCTTTTAAGACTTATTCAATCAATTCCCTCACCAAAAGCTGAACCATTTAAATTATGGTTAGCTAAGGTTGGCTATGAGAGGATAGAAGAAACTGAAGATCCAGAATTAGCCATAGATAGAGCCATGCAAACCTATTTAAAGAAAGGTTATTCTAAGGAGTGGATTAATCAAAGACTTAAAACAATTGAAATAAGAAAAGAGTTAACAGATGAATGGCAAAATAGGGGAGTTAAAAGGGGGTTAGATTTTGCTATCTTAACCGATGAAATTACTAAAGCTTGGAGCTCTAAATCTGTGAAAGAGTATAAAAAATTTAAGAATCTAAAAAAGCAAAACCTAAGAGATAATATGACTAATTTAGAATTAGTCCTTAACATGTTAGCTGAAGTTTCAACAACTGAAATATCTAAAAAATAAAAACCTGAAGGGATGGAAGAGAACAAAAAGACGGCTAAAAAAGGTGGCAATGTAGCTAAAAAAGCTAGGGAATAAATAGAAAAAGATCTTGGGGAAACTGTTGTGTCTAATAAAAATTTAAAATATTTACAAAATAAAAAAACTGGTAAATTTAAGTAGCTATAAATATAAATAGTACTATTTTGACTACACTCTACACTCTTTGAAATAACATAGAATAAGGCTTAAAGCTTTATTCTTTTTATTAAAAAATGTTTCAAAGTCAAATAAGGTGGGGTAGAATTTTAAAACAATCAAAAAATACTTGACAGTTAAAATAATTTTAGAAAGTGAAAAATAAGCTTAAAAAGTGAAGGAAGTGAAGTGTACGCTAAAATCGTAGCATTGAATTTAAAGCTGAAGAGATATAAAGAATTAAACGTCTATTGGGGACAAATTTCCCCCTGCTTGAAATGATAGCCAAAGATGATAAAAAAGAAAATTACTAGTGCTAATACAGAGGGTGTTTTCGCATTATACAATCAATTCCTCCTCCTTAAGCTTAAAAGCTATTAGACCGTATTTTTGATATCTATTTCAGTGAGAAGACATAGTTTTAAAGTGATTTAAAGAATAAACTGAAAAGCAAGAGAGTTAATTGTCCAAAGATTGGGACAATTAAAAATGTAATCTTTTGATGAAAAGTATTATATTGCTAATTGCTTTTCAATAAAAATATATTACGCTTTATTTAATTTAAGCCTATGATAAAGATGAGCTATTTAAATTATTTCAAAATTATTTATAAACATTTATATAACAAATATTCATTATTTAGCAATATTTTGATTTAATTAAGAATTTAAGACTTAAGAATTATAAATAAACAATGATACAATATAATTAACAAAAATGTTAACTATTATACATCTATGAATATAGAACAATTAGAACAATACAAAAAAGATTTAAAGATTTCAATTGATAAGATTAATCGTGAGGAGGTAGAAATGATTTTTTTAAACTCCTCATCACTAAATGGCTATGGTCATTTTGATGTAGAAGAAATGAATTTAGAATTACTTAATACTAAAAAGCTTAAAAGATACCTAAATAGATTTGATAATAAAAGGTTGGAAAAGTTAATTAAAAGTATTCTTTAGAAACAGTGAAGAGGGTAAATATTAGGGGGTGAGTATTGACGGGTGAATATTCACCTGCTATAATACTAATATGGAAAATATTTCAAAAGAGACACAAAAGGTATTAGATACAATTCAAGAGTATGGTCCAGTGCGACCTTCTGAGATTGTTAAAATACTTAATGTTTCTCTAAAAACTGTATATAAACATCTATCAACACTACTTGATGATCAATTGATAAAAAAAACTGGAACATCTCCAAAAGTTTTTTATTCAATAAATGAAAAGATAGATAGGGATCACATCCTTTTAGACAAGGATAATCTTTTTATTGAACAAAATTACATTTATGTTTCTCCGAGTGGAGAAATAATAAGGGGTGTTAATGGTTTTTATGTTTGGTGTCAAAAGAATAATTTTGATTTTGACAAAGAAAAAGAATTATATATATCGCAATTTAAGTCACTTAAAAAATTACAAAAAAATGGATTATATTCGGTCAAAAAAAATATTCTTTCTGGCAAAGGACAATTATATTTAGATGATATTTTTTTCAGTGATTTCTACACCTTTGGACACTATGGTAAAACGAAACTAGGGCAACTTGTATATCTTGGCAAATCTTCACAAGACAAAGATTTAATTAAAGAAATTTCTCAGTTAGTGCGTCCTGCTATTGTTAATTTAATTAAAAAGTATGACATAAAAATGATTTGCTATATTCCTCCAACAATTGATAGGAAAATTCAATTTATGGATATATTAAAGAAATGGTTAAAGTTGGATTTAGTTGAAGTTTCTGCTATAAAAATACCAAACGCTAAAGTAGCTCAAAAATCATTAAGAAAACTAGAAGATAGAATAGAAAATGCTAACAAAACTATAGCAGTTAGCCCTGGACAAAATATTGAGTCAAATGTTCTAATTATTGACGATGCTACTGGTTCAGGGGCAACCTTAAATGAAACTGCTAAAAAGATAAAGAGAATAGCTAAGAATGATATTAAAGTTTTTGGATATTCAGTAGTTGGTAGTTATAAGGGTTTTGATGTGATTAGTGAAGTATAATTAAAGACTTTAACAATAAAGCTTATTATATATCTGTAAATTAAAAAGTAGACAAATTGTCTGCTTTTTCTTTAAATGCATTAAAATTTCAATAACTTAGGTGATAATAAATTATTAATACCAGTTTTGTTTTTTTTATTTGTGTTCCATTGGTTTATAGTTTAAGTAAATAGTTATATGAATAAAGCAAGAAAAACAAATAATATTGATAATCAAGATCAGAATAATAAAATACTTATTTATTAGCCTGTTAACGGAAAACCTAGTATTGAGGCGAGGCTAGAAGATAAGAATGTTTGGCTTACATAAATGTAATTAGTCAAACTTTTTTAAACAACTAAACAGAAT
>JAQICS010000037.1 GCA_027858435.1 Patescibacteria group bacterium
TTAGTTAAAATAATATGAGGGTGATTAAAACAATCATCCTCTTTTTTATTTACCAATATTATTAATTTGTGTTATAATATCTTTACAAACATAATTTAATTATATGAAAAAAATAAAAACAATTTTATTATCTTTTATACTGGCATTTTTGTTAGTTTTTCCTTTATTAACACTAGCGCAAACTGAGGGAACAAATGCTCCAGCTAATACCGGATCTAATTGTCCTGACGGGCAGTTATGTAATCCACTTCAAACTGATAGTGTTCAAGAGTTAATTGGTTTAGTTATTAACTCCGTTTTAGGAGTAGTTGGATCACTAGCCCTACTTATGTTTGTTTATGGTGGTCTTACTTGGATGACATCTTCTGGTAGTCAGGAAAAGGTTAAGAAGGGAAAAGATATTATTGTTTGGTCAGCTCTTGGTTTGGTTATCGTTTTCGGTGCATACGGAATAACTAGGTTTATAATAAATATCACTACTGGATCATAGAAATAAGGTTTATTTGACAAAGCTTATTTTTTTTCTTATTATAAAGCAGGTTAAATGAAATTTAAAAATTGGGTCGATACCAAAGCGGTCAACTGGAGCAGACTGTAAATCTGCTGGTTTTTACCTTCGTAGGTTCGAATCCTACTCGGCCCACATTTATATATTACAAATATGCCACTTATTAACCCGGATAAAATTGGAATGGATTTAGCTAAAATATTCTTAATTGAAATTTTAGTTTTAGGTATTGTAATAGTAGCTATATATTCTATTAAACCGTCTTTTTAAAGCGGTTTTTTTTATTATGCCAGAGTTACCAGAAGTTGAAACATTGAGAACTGGTTTAGAAAAACTAGTTGTTGATAAAAAAATTAAAGATGTTAAAGTTTTATCTTCTAAAATTGCAGCTCCTAGTGCAGTTTTTTTAGAAAAAACTTTAAAAGATAAGAAGTTTAAGAAAATAGAACGTCGTGGTAAACTTCTAATCTTTTATATTAAAAAAAATTTATACCTTTTAATACATTTAAAAATGACTGGTCAATTAATCTATGTTTCAAAGTCTGAAAGTCTTTTAGGTGGACATAGTTTAGTTAAAAAAGATGAGGAAATAAACTTTTCTAATTCTTCAGGAGGAGAATTGCCAAATAAATATACAAGAGCCATTATTTCTTTTATAGATGGTAGTAATTTATATTTTAATGATTTGCGTAAATTTGGCTATCTTAAGATTGTTGATGAGAATGAGTTAAATAAACTACTTTTAAATAATTATGGTCCAGAACCAGATAGTAATGAATTTAACTATAATTATTTAAAAAATAATTTAAGTAATAAATCAGTTTCAATTAAAGCATATCTTTTAAATCAAAAAAATATAGCGGGGTTAGGAAATATCTATGTTGATGAAGCCCTGCACTTATCTGGTATTAGACCAGACAGAATAGCAAGTAATTTAAAAGATGTTGAAATTGAGAAACTAGTTAAGGAGATTAAGAAAATAATTAAAAAAGCAATTAAATATAATGGTACTACTTTTAGTGATTTTAGAGATGTTAAAGGAAAAAAGGGGAATTTTTCTAAATTTTTAAAAGTTTATGGCAGGGGAGGTAAGAGTTGTTATTTTTGCAGTAGTGAAATAAAGAAAATTAAATTAGCAGGCCGTGGCACTCATTACTGTCCAAGTTGTCAGAAATAGTTTTTAAAGGCCTAAATATTTGACTTTTCAATTTTTTTCTTATATTCTTTATATAGTTAAATAATATTTAAAAAGTTAAAATAGAATAGATAAAGATATGTCCCAAGAAAACATGATCAAGCTGGAATGTACAGAATGTAAAACTGTAAATTATCATTCTCGCAAGAACAAAAAAGTTT
The DNA here is from genome assembly GCA_027858435.1 of Patescibacteria group bacterium. Taxonomy (GTDB): domain Bacteria; phylum Patescibacteriota; class Patescibacteriia; order Patescibacteriales; family UBA12465; genus UBA12465. The sequence goes on from JAQICS010000037.1 coordinate 1,865, forward strand.
TAAAAGAACGTTTAGAGATGAATAAGTTCTGCAAAAACTGTAATAAACACACTCTACATAAAGAAACTAAATAATTAAAAAGCGCCTTTATCGGTGGCTTCCACAGTATGGATAAAAAATTTACAAAATCATTTTTGATACTATTAGTCCTTTCTGTTCTGGTTGTCGCTTACCTTATCTTCCGTCCTTTTCTAACGGAGATTTTTGTGGCCGCAATTTTAGTTACCATTTTCTACGTTCCGTTTGAACGTCTTTCTAAATTCCTTAAAGGTCGTCGTAACTTGACGGCACTTTTAATGTGTTTAATTTTAGTGGTAGTAATAATTATACCTAGTGTTAAGTTAATTTCAATTGCTGGTCAAAAATCTGTTGGTTTATACAATTCAACAGTAGAATTTTTTGATGATCATACTGTAAATGAGGTTTTTGAAGCGGATATATTTAAATCTGGTCCTTTAAGGAGTATAAATCTTAATCTACTATCTGAAGATGGTAATGAAACTTTTAAAAACTTAGTTATCGAAACTTCTAAAAAAGTATCCAACGTATTTGTTTCCGGTGCCACTGTGGCAGTTAAAGAAACTACTAAGTTTATAATTTCTTTAGCTCTTATTATCTTTACCATGTTCTTTTTCTTTGTTGATGGGAAGAAAATATTAAGACGTTTAATGTATCTTTCACCTCTTCCTAATAAATACGACAAAGAGATTTTTGCTAAATTTAAAAAAGTTAGTTATACCATTTTTGTTTCAACTTTTGTGGCTGCCTTAGCCCAAGGTTTAGTGGGAGCAATTGGTTTTGCAATTGTAGGCTTTCCTGCGCTTCTAGCTGGTATTTTAATTGCTCTTCTATCACTACTTCCATATATTGGATCAATGATCTTCTATGTCCCAATTGCTATATACTACCTTCTAACCGGTGATATTTGGCAAGGTTTCTTCCTTCTTATTTGGGGATTTTTAATTATTGGTACCGTTGATAATTTAGTTCGGGCCTTTATGATTAAAGACGATGCCGGAATTAACCCAATTTTTGTACTATTTTCAATTCTAGGAGGACTATCGCTATTTGGATTTTGGGGAATTGTTCTAGGTCCATTAATCATTGCTCTAATGGTAACAGTTTTCCATATTTATGAACTTGAGTTCTGTGATTCACTTGATGATATGGAATGTGATACTACTGATAAGAAAAAGAAAGATTCTCATAAAAATAATACAGATCTAATATCTACGAAAAAGATTAAAGAGAAATTCGAAGATATAAAAGATAACTTTAAAGATAGTAATAAGGATAATCAAGAAAATGAGGATAACAAAAATAATAAATAGTAATTAAAAGATGTTATGAATTTAGGAGAAAAAACTAAAAAAAATCTTGAAGAAGCTTTTGCTGGAGAATCAAAGGCTAGAAATAAATATGACTATTTTGCTTCAGCTTTCAGAAAAGCCGGTTATGTACAAATTGCTAATATTTTTGAAGAAACTGCTAAAAATGAAAAAGAACATGCCAAGGTTTGGGCAAAGCAATTAGGTATAATAAATGATGATTTAAAAGATAACCTTAGAGCCGCTATTGAAGGAGAAAATTATGAGAATAGTCAAATGTATCCAAGAATGGAAAAAGAAGCTCTTGAGGAAGGACATGAGGAAATTGCTAAGCTTTTTCATGAGGTAGCTGAAGTTGAAGAAAAACACGAAGCAAGATACCAAAAACTTCTAGAAAATATTGAAAATGGTGAAGTGTTTAAAAAGAAAGAAGTTAAAAGATGGAAATGTAATAACTGTGGCTATATTCATGAAGGAGAGGAAGCACCAATAACTTGTCCGGCTTGTTCACATCCCCAGGGACATTTTGAGGTATTTGTTGAAACATATTAATTAAATAATTAATAATTAACAATAATAATATGAATAGAGTTGGAAAAATTTACGTTTGTGAAATATGTGGCAACGAAGTAGAGTTTGTGAAAGATAGTGGTGTGCCAATTATTTGTTGCGGTCAAGAAATGCAAGAAAAGCAACAATAGATTTGACCCGTGCGTCCGTTTAAAGTACGGACATTAAAAATATCAGGAAGTCGTGCCTGAAAAGAGCCTGTTTTCCAAAAGAAAGCAGGCTTTTCTTTTTATACTAAGTTTGAATATATAAATGCTTAAAAAAAGCCCCAATTTAATTATTGGGGCCTTATGGGCTGATGTTTCTCGGTCAGCTACCGGTTTTTTTGAGTTTTATTGACATATTTAAATAAATGTGATAAGCTTTTTTGAAGTACTTTGATAAATAAATAGAATATTAACATAAAAATGGAGGACATAATCATGAATTATTTAGAAAACACCTCTTTCTTGATAACAGTTATTATTTTTTTATCGCTAGTCGTTATTTTTATCTTATTTTTATATTTAAGACAAAAGAAACAATTCGCAATAAAAGAACAGAGATTTAAAATTACTGAAGAAAGAATAAATTTATTTTTAGCAACCACGTCTGACCGGGAAGCAATGTTTAATGAATTATCTCTTGCAAAACCGGAGTCTTTGAGTAATAAATATCTCAAAGAAAAAATTAAATCAAGACTTATTGTAAAGTCATATGATGTAAACAGATTTTCTTTTGTTCTAAACTTAATTGATAATTTACCTAAAAATATTAGAGTAATTATTGAAGGTTTATTGGTAGAAGCTTTAACTAACAAGCAAAGTTATTATTTAGGAAGCTTGCTATCTAGATCAATTATCGAAATTCCCCTTCGTCGCCCTAGAAATAGGTCCAGATTGGTTTTGGAAAAAATTATTAGTACCTGTGAAGACGATTACAGAAAAAATTCTTTGCAAAGCGCAATTAAGTATATTAGTCAGTATATAAGGCGAAAAAAGAACAAAATTTCTGAAAGTAATAAAAATCGTTTAATAAACGAAATAAAATCATTGAAAGAAGAGATTAAAAATATTATTTAAAAGGAGGACCTTAAAATGAAAGAAACTAGTTTGATTGAATTTGGCTTATATTTAGCCTTCGTTTTCGGAGTTGTTATTGCTTGGATGGCTTATGTTATTATTATTGGAACTAAGAACAGGAAAGAAAGAGAAAAAAGAGAAGAGGATGAAAAAAAGAAAGAAAGTGCAAAGTTGAGAATTATTTATGATGCCTATTTTAGACGTTTTGACATTTTTGTTTTTATTATCACTCCTTCTAAATATACCTTTGACATTTTTGAAGATCAAATGGTAGAAAGTGTGATAAAAGAGGAAATTAGGAGAAGTTTAAAAACTTTCCAGGATTTTGTTAAGATTGATAATTTGATTAATAAACTGCCCCTGGAAAGAAAATTAATTTTTGAGATTTTATTAATTCAATCATGTCAATATTACCTTTTTTTCCCTATTTTAACCAAAATGTTAAAAGAAGCAAAGATTGGCGAAAACAAAGTTGCCGAAGAAAAGTTAAAGGCTTTTATAAAAAAATTATAAGCCTAGTTCAAAAAAACAAAAAAAAGCCCTGAATAACCCAGGGCTTTTAATTTAACCTAAAGTATATTAGGGTATTGGCAAAAATAATTTTTCTGTGTATAATAAACCGCATACTAGAAAAAATTAATGGAGTATATAAAATTGCGGGATTCGTATAGTGGTAGTACATCGGTCTCCAACACCGATGGCGGGGGTTCGATTCCTCCATCCCGTGCATTGACATTTCTGTGAAAGAAACCCGAAAGCCGATCGTTTTTGGGTTTGATACCCACAAGGGCATAAGCACCTTGAAGGTAACAGTATAAATTTAAAATCAGTCAGTTTCATCGGCTGCTAACTAATTAACAATTTGTCCAGGTACTATATTTTAACTTGGGCGCCAGGTATGACGTTTTAAATTTGCGTTTATTATTTTTGTTTTACTCTTGACTTAATTTCTATTATTATATATAATATTATTAACACTAAGGGTTAATAAAAATATATGAAATCCTTTTATCTTATAAACTTAATATCCTATGTAAAAAATGGAAGTTCAGTATACCAAAAAAGCTTTGAAAAAAATGTGCCCGGATTGGCAATGTATCCGTTTTTTTGGTGATAATATTGGACGAAAAATATTACAGCGTATTAAAGAGTTTAAGGCCGCTAATTGTTTAGATGACTTAAAAAATGCTCCTGGTAGACATGAGGAACTGAAGGGAAATCGTAAATCTCAATTAAGTTGTCGTTTAACGGCGAATTGGCGATTAATATATCGACCATTTGGCAATCAAAATGATTATATTGAAAGTGGAGGGTTAAACTGGAAAAGAGTTAATCAAGTAGAAATAATAGAAGCTGAAGATTATCATGGGAATTAATTTAAAATTTTTAACTTTAAATATATGGTTAATACAAAACAAAACACTCCAGTCTTAATTTTACCAGGAGAAACCCTTGTTGAATTGTTGGAGGAAAAAGGAATGACTCAGTTAGAGTTAGCTGAACGAATGGGAAGGCCACCAAAAACAATAAACGAAATTATTAAAGGGAAGGCTAGTATTACTCCAGAAACAGCGATTCAGCTTGAGGGTGTTTTTTCTGTGCCAGCTAGTTTTTGGATGAACTTAGAGAGTAATTATCAAATTGCTTTAGCTAGGTTTAATTTTGTAAAAAAATTAGAGAATGAATATAAAATTGCTGAAAAGTATCCCTACAAAGAGATGGTTAAATTGGGCTGGATTAATCCTTGCAGAGAAGTTAAAGAGGTGGTTAAATGTATGCTTAATTTTTTCGGTGTTATTTCTTTAGAAAATGTTGTTGAAAAAAATATTTTTGTTGGTGCTCAATACCGTATTTCTTCAAAAAAGAATCATTCAAAAGAAGCGGTTACTGCTTGGTTAAGAAAGGGTGTTTTAGAGGCCCAAAAAATAGATACTAGTGATTTTAATGAGAAGAAATTAAGAGAAAATATTCCAGATATAAAAAAATTAATGTTTAGTAGTCCTAGCGAATTTATGCCAAAATTAACAAGGATATTAGCTGATTGTGGTGTCGCTTTAGTTATATTAAAAAATCTTAAGAATGTTCCCGATAATGGTGTTACTAGATGGATTTCGCCTAAAAAATCATTAATTCAAATGAGTATTCGTGGAAAGTATGCTGATATTTGTTGGTTCTCTTTATTTCATGAAATAGGTCATTTATTGCTTCATAGAAAAAAAGGTGTTTATGTTGATTTTGAAAATGAAAATATTAATAAAGATCAAGAAAGAGAAGCTAATAATTTTGCTTCAGAAATATTGATTCCAGAAATGGAATATAAAAATTTTGTTACTAAATTTAAAACTCTTAGAGATATTAATATTTTAAAATCATTTGCTAAAAATAACGGTGTTATTAATGGAATAGTTGTTGGCAGATTACAGAATGATGAAATTATTGGTCGACATCAATTAAATAGTTTAAGGAATAAATATGAATGGCTTAATTAATTTTTAAATATATGGGTGCTATTAAAAAATCATTCGAAATAATTTTAAATAGTAATAAAGAAGAAAGTCGTATAGCCGCTCGTCAGATAAGAAAGTTATTGTATAGTTCAAGAAAGGATCAAAGCGAATTTGATGATATTAGAATTGTGGTTGATGGGGCATTTGGAGAATATTATAAAATAACTGAGGATTGGCGTCAGGAAAATTTTGTTATGGCTATTTCCGTTATTTACTATTTACATGATAAAAATAATTCACCTGATTTTCTTTTTCTTTGGTTTCTTCAATTACTACAGCATCAAAATGGTTATATAAGACATGCGGCCGTAAAAATGATTGCTGATGAACTTGGTCCATTAACAGTCCATATTCGTTTCCCTGGTGATAAGAGGTTTTCAAAAGAGAATTTGATTTCGAAAAAGGCTGATGAAATTTTATTTTTTCTTTTTGTAAATTTACATAATTTATTTAGTGTTTGGTGGCTTCCTAAGTATAGGAAATATAAATATATTAATTCATTGCCAGCCAGCCCTTATAAATCAATACAAATGGTTTTAGCTGAAATGGAAGATATGTGCGGAACAGAATATTTAAATGATTTTTAAGATTTATCAGTATTAAGTAGATGAAAAAATATTCTGGTATATTTTTAAATTATCGTTTAAAAGTTTCTCAGTTGTCTCATTTTAGTTAGACTCATAAGCTGTTGGAAAGACCTCGTAAATCATCGAAAACCCCTTGTAAGTTAAGTTCTAAACCCAAACGGTGTGCAGATATTGGCAAAAAAGAGCAGATGCTCTTTTTTTTGTATATCATTTTGTGAAGCTAGAACTTGGGTGGTTAATTTGGTATAATGTTGATATAAATATTTATATTACAATATGATAAAAATTAGACTACATAAGAGATCTGATATTCCATTTCGCGTAAAGTGCTTAAATAATCCTAAAATAAATAAGTTTATAGGTGATAATATTGGCAAAAATACAACACTTAAAAAACAGAAAGAATGGTTTGATAATTATTTGAAAAATAAAAATAAGAAATTTTTTACTATTACAGACGATGGCAAGCCCGTGGGCTTTATGGGGTTATCAAATATAAGTAAAGTAAATAAAAATTGTGATTTATTTATCATTATTGGAGAAGATGATTACAGAGGAAGAGGTGTTGGTAAGATTGCCATGGACTGGTTAATTGATTATGGTTTTAATACATTAAAATTACATAAAATAAATTTAGGAGTTTTTGTTGATAATATACCTGCGGTTAAACTTTATAAAAAATTAGGATTTAAGATTGAGGGGAAGATGATTGACGAGGTAAAGCATAAGAATAAATATTACAATTTTTATTCAATGGCTTTATTTAAGAAAGATAATAAAAAAAGAGTAAAAGTTTAGGTATTATAATATTTTGGTGAGTAGTAAAATGGTTCTTCAATTCTTCCATAATAGATGAATAATGTGTTTAATTAAGTGGAAGTATAGTTGGTTATTTTCTGGCAATTTTTATAACTAAAGTTATCACAAAACGAACTTCATAATTATTAAAAATATTTTATAATAAATAATAATAAAAATATGAAAAAAATAATTCAAGTATTATTAATAATTATATTACTAGTAGTCGTTGCTTTAATTATAATTTTTTCTTTTAATCCATATAACTTAAGAACAAAGTTAATTGGAGGAGTAATAAATAATTACTTAAGTAATGAAATTGAAGATTATTCAACTGCAGATAACAACATTAATAACACTAAAACAGATAACAATATTGTTGAAACAGACAAAAACCCCTTATTAAACGAAGAACAAGAAAAAACTCTAGAAGGATATGGAGTAGATGTTAGTCAACTTCCAGACAATATCAGTCCAGAAATGGAGGCCTGTTTTGTTGAAAAACTAGGTCAAGATAGAGCAGACGAGATTGTAGCTGGAAGTAGTCCAAATTCTTTAGAAGTAATTAAAGCAAAAAATTGTTTAGGTGAATAAAGAGGTGTCTTGACAAAAACTAGTAATATGTGTATACTTCGCAAGTAGCTTTTAGATTGGGTATATAGGGTTTTTATATCGTAGTTTATGGGCTAATTAATTAATTTAGTCTAAAAACTATTATATGAAAAATTTTAAAGATCTCGGCTTAAATGTCGATATACTTAGAGGTTTAGCTGAGCTAAACTATGAAGAGGCGATGCCTATCCAAGAAAAAGCAATCCCTTTTATTTTAGAAAATAAGCAAGACCTAATTGGTCTTGCACAAACTGGAACTGGTAAGACAGCTGCTTTTAGTTTGCCAATTATAGAAAAAATAATTCCAAATAGAGATTTACAAGCACTAATACTTTGCCCGACAAGAGAACTGTGTTTACAGATCAGCAAAGAAATTAGTGCTTTTTCTAAATACAAAACTGGAATGAAAATCGCTACCATTTATGGTGGTGCAAGAATTGACACTCAAATGAGAGAGTTAAGTAGTGGTGTTAATATTGTAGTAGGAACTCCTGGAAGAGTAGGAGATATGATAAGAAGAAAAAAAATGAATTTGAATAAAATTGATTTTTTAGTATTAGATGAAGCAGATGAAATGCTTGATTTAGGGTTTAAGGAAGAACTTGATAATATATTAGTAGAAACACCAAAAGAGAAACAAACTCTTCTATTTTCCGCTACTATGTCATCTGTGGTAAGAAAAATAGCTAATAAGTACATGAACAAACCCGAAGAAATAAGTGTAGGAAAAACTAATGTTGGGGCTGATAACGTGAGTCATCAATATTATTTAGTTAAACCAAGAAATAAGTTTGAAGCTTTGCGTCGTATCGTTGATTCAGAGCCTGATGTATATGGAATACTTTTTTGCCGAACCCGTAATGAAACTCAAGAGATTGCTAATAAATTAAAAGAGAGTAATTATTCCAGTGAAGCATTACATGGTGATATTTCACAAAACATGCGTACTCAAATTATGGAACGTTTTAGACAAAGAAAGATCCAACTGCTTGTTGCAACCGATGTAGCTGCTAGAGGAATTGATGTAAATGATTTAACTCATGTAATTAACTACAACCTTCCTGATGCTAGTGAATCATATGTTCATAGAAGTGGTAGAACTGGTAGAGCAAATAAGGATGGATTATCAATTTCAATTATCACTCCATATGAGGAAAGAAAGATTAGAACTCTAGAGAAAAGACTTGGTAAGAAATTTGAGTTAAAGAAAATACCCACTGGTAAAGAAATTTGCAATAAACAAATACTAAATTTAATGGAAAGAGTTAAAAATGTTGAAGTTAATGAAAAAGAGATTGAGAGTTTTGTAACAACTGCTGAAGAAGCTTTAGGGGATTTAAGTAAAAAAGAAATAATATCTAAATTTTTAGCGGTAGAGTTTAATCACTTTTTAAATCAATATAAGGAAGCTAATGACCTAGAAATATTAAGTGGTGGATCTAAAATTCCTAAAGAAAGAATGTCTGATGATAATTTAATTGATGTTAAAATAAATGTAGGAAAAAGTGATAAATTTGATGTTAAAACTTTGTTTAGATTAATTAATACTTCTAAAGAATTAAAGGGAGCAGAAATTGGTAAAATTAAAATTGAAGACTCATATACAATTTTTGGATTAGAAAAAAATAGAGTCAAAGATGTTGATAAAGCTTTTAGAAAAGTTAGCTTTGCTGGTAAGTTTATAAAAACTGAAACCGAGAATATAAAAAGTGAAGGAGGTGGAAATAGAAGAGCAAATGAAGGAAGACCTAGTAGTAGAAGATCAGGTGACAGAAGAGCCCGCAATAAATACAAGGGAGGGAAAAGAAAAAAATAGCTTTAAATAAATTTTAAAGAAAATGTTATACAATAAAACATAGTTAAAATTATATAAGCAAGTAATTTAAAAATTAAATAAAAATTAAAGAAATTTTTTGTAAAACCTTTGATAAAATAATTGAAACATGGAAAAGAAACTAAAATTTAACGAAATTTTGAAAGGTAAAAGATTGATTCTAAAAAGCACTAAACCAGATGTTAATTTTGCTATCAAATATTTTAAAGTAGTTGATAGTAATCGCCAACATCTACGGCCTTGGATGTCTTGGGAAAAGGATGTGCGTAGTCTAGAAGATGCTCTACGCTATTTCTTTGAAAAAGAAAAAAAGACTAATAATTGTGAAGTTGTTGAATATGGAATATATTGCCAAGATAATTATATCGGCAGTATTTCTATATTTGATATTGATTTAGAAAATAAGTCTGGAGAAGTTGGTTATTGGTTGTCAGCTAATGAAGCCGGAAAAGGATATATGACCGAAGCGTTAACAATCATTGAAAAAGAAGCTTTTGATAATTGGCAACTCAACAGAATACAGTTAACTTGTGATCCGGAAAATAAGGCTTCAGTTAAAGTAGCAAAAAAATGCAATTATGTGCTTGAAGGCATGAAACGGCAGGATTTTTTCTGTCCTTATTTTAAACAGTTTAGAGATACGTTGATATTTTCTAAGCTTAGGAATAAAATTTCTTAAAACAAAAACCAGGTTTAATATGAACCTGGTTTTTTTATTAAAAATATTTATTTTTTTTATTCTCTTACACCATGAGCTTGACTTTCGTTATAACCAGCACTGCTTATTTCTATAAAATCAGCTTTACCTTTTAACTCTTCAATTGTTTTAGAACCAGTATAAGTCATACCAGAAGCTAGTCCGCCTAGAAGTTTATGAATGAGTGGATTAATGGATCCTTTGTAGTCAATTTTAGTCATTTCTCCTTCAACATGAACTACTTCATCAACCTTTGTTCCATCTAGTTTCATTTTTTTAACGGTTGCCAAGTAACTAGCCATGCCTCTATATTCTTTAAATTTTTTACCATCAACTTCTATTATTTCTCCTGGACTTTCAAGTGTTCCGGCAAGCATAGAGCCAGACATAACACAATCAGCTCCAGCACCAATTGCTTTGACAATATCTCCTGAGTTTCTCATACCTCCGTCAGCACATAAAGGCACTCTTCCTTGACTAGCTTCATAGGCATCCATGATAGCGGTTATTTGTGGAACTCCAGCCCCAGCCATAATTCTAGTAGTACACATAGAACCAGGACCAATACCAATTTTAATAGCGTCTGCTCCTTTATTGATAAAATATTCAGCGGCATCTTTAGTGGCCACATTGCCAACCATCACATCAATTTTAGGATAATTTTCTTTAATATAATCTAATGTTTTTCCGGTTCTTTTTGAATGACCATGAGCTACATCTAAAATTACTATATTCACTCCAGCTTCCGCCAATGCTTTTGTTCTCTCTTCATAATCTTTAACACCAATAGCGGCTGAGGCGATTAAATTTTCTGCTTTTACTTTTCTAATTTCATTGACTTGATCTTCAATCGTCATAAAACGGTGAATAATACCAAGTCCACCCAGTTTACCAATAGCAATAGCCATTTCACTTTCACAAACTGTATCCATGTTAGCGGCTATAATTGGAATATCTAAAGTATAATTTTTAGTAATTCTTGTTTTAAAATTAACTTCTTTGCGAGAAGCAATTTTATTGTATTTAGGAACAATTAAAACATCGTTAAATGAATAGCCCTTACCAATGATTCTAGCCATATAATTATAGTTAATTTTTAAACCTTTAACATTATGACTTTTAAGTATTAAAAAGTAAAGAAATGACAATAAAAATATTGACAATAGGCTAATATATTGTTATTATTCAGTGATAATAGTTGTTTAAAAACCAAAAATATTAATGTTATGGAAAATGTGCTAGTGAAATTGTTAGTAATTTTTTTAGTGATCCTTTTTCTCTGTTTAGTTATTTTTTTGATATGTAAGATATATAAAAAAAATAACTATAAGTATAAACTTAGATTGAAAACTAGCTATGAACAAGATGACGATAAAACTTTCTTCAAAGCTCTGAAAAGAATTGATTTTTTTTCTTTGTATGAAAAAAATATATTCGCTCAAGATGAGATGGTAAAAATTATTGTTAACAAGTTTTATAGGGATTTAGATGATTTTCAGTCGTTTCTATATTTTTATAACAAGGTAATAAGATTTTCTGGTAGAAGAGGAAAAAGAATCTTAAGTTTGTTTATTGAAGCTGGTTCTAAAAAAGATGAAGATTTTTGGCCTAAGATTTATATTCAATCAATTGTTTATACTAATCCACACCATCTTTATTTTTACACCTTTATAGACATGTTGCCAGTTAATTATAAGGAAATAGTTTATCAAAAATGTTTAGAAAGAATTAATTTTTATTTGAAAAAAGATAAAAGATTAAAGGATTCAGTACTTAAAATTAAACTGGAAAATGACGAGTTAAATTTTACAAAAAAATTAGAAGTTATTGAAGAATTAGATTTTCATTAAAAAATGCCCGACTTTAAAAAAAGTCGGGTTTTCTTTATATTTATATTACTATGATATAATAAATATATTAAAATAATAGAAATAATATGAAAAAAATATTAATCCTTCCTATCTTAATCACACTACTTTTTTTAAGTGCGTGTTCTTTGAATGATAAAGGAATAAATAATACAGATCAGGAAGCTGATAGCGGTAATATATATAATAATGAGGAGGAAGAAATAGAGATAAATAGTAGTATTGATTTAGAAGGGGAAGAGAATGAAATTGATAGCTCTAAGGAATCTTTAATAAATGAAAGCATTGAAAAAGAAATCAATATAGATCATGATGTGTTTGATAAAAAAACAAAAGAAATAGAGCAGGTTAGAAATGATCAAAATATTTCAATATCAAATATCTCTGATATATCTGAAAAATTTATTAACAGTTACCTAATAGACAAGAAGTCAACAGCAACTGTAAAAGATATTGTTTTAGAGGATTGTTATTATAAGCTTGAGGTTGAAGTATCTTCGACGGATGATGTTACTTATTCATACATAGATAAAGCTGGTCTTAATTTTTTCCCCAGTGCTTTCGATATTGATAGTATTAATTCGCAAGTCACAGAAAAAAATAAGAAGTATAGTGAAAATGAACTTAAGGAAAGAGCAATTAATTTTATTAACAACCACTTAATGTCTGGCTCCAAAGCTTCTATTTTAAGTATCAAAAAAGAAGACTGTTTATATGAACTTGAAATTGAACTACCACCTAATGACTCAATTGAGTATTCATATATTAGTGAAGATGGAAAATTGTTTTTTTCTAGTATTTTAAATATTGATGAAATAGAGGCTGATGAAATTACTCAAGATAAAAATGATCAAGATGATATTAAAATAACTACAAAAAATAATAAACCGGTAGTTGAGTTGTTTGTAATGAGTTATTGTCCATATGGCCTTCAAATGGAAAAAGCAATTTTACCAGTTGTTAAATTATTAGGTAACTCAATTGATTTTAATATTAAATTTAATACATATGCAATGCACGGAAAAAAAGAACTGGATGAACAAATTCTTCAGTATTGTTTAATGAAAGAAAAAGAAGATAAGTATTTGAATTATTTAGAATGTTTTTTACTTGATGGGGATTCAAATAGGTGTTTAAATGAAGTAAATATTAATGAAGATGTATTAAATAATTGTATTTCTGAAGTAGATAAGGAGTATAGTATATCTTATAATTATGAGAATGAAATAAATTATCAAGAAGGTTATCCAAGTTTTACGATTTTTTCAAAGGATAATAACGAATACGGAGTCCAAGGATCACCGACTTTAGTAATAAATGGACAAATTGTTTATGAAGAAAGAGTGCCTAATGATTTACTAAACACAATATGTAGTGCTTTTATAACTGAACCAGATCTTTGTCAAGAAAAACTTTCAGTTAATTCTCAAACAACAGGATTTGGATTTTCAGAAAGTAATACAAACTCTTCAAATACCGTTTGTAATTAAATTGTATTATTAATTTCAGTTTTCTTTGTTTACAATCAAATACCTTATGATATAATATCAGCACTTAATAATTAATTAAAAATAAATAAATTTTATGAAAAAATTATTATTTCTACCTTTACTATTAGTTTTATTTATTACCGCAGCTTGTTCTTCCGATAATCCAAGTATGTCAACAGACTTAGAAGAAGATAATAATCAAGTTATAAACGAAGAAGCAGAAATTGACGAAACTGAAAGTGTGGAAGAAAATGTGGAAGAAGAGATTAAAATAGAAGAAGAAAACGAAGTAATAGATGAAAATAACAATATAAAAGAAGTTGAGTCTGATGATACTATTGATGAAAGATCATATGCAGATGATAATAAAAGTGGACAAATTATTCCTCTGGATGCAAATCAAGTTGAAAATAAGACAATAGATGAAGAAGAGTTAATTTTTTGTCCAATGGATGTGAAAGAATGTCCGGATGGCTCATTTGTTAGTCGAGTAGCGCCAAGTTGTGATTTTTCTTCTTGTCCAGAGGTGACTGAAGAATAATTAAATATTTTATATAATCTTTTAAAAAGCAGGGAATACTCTGTTTTTTTAATTGACAATATAGAAAAAAATTGATAAGTTCAAAGGAAAATTAATAGTTATTTAAAAACCAAATTGATAGGAGATTTTAGTATGAGTGAAAAGAAAAGTATTTATGAAGAACTTGGTGTTGATGCCAAAAAAGAAAAAGTAAAAAAAACTTTTTCTGGTATTATTAACAATGAATGTAAAGGTGCTTTTGTAAATGTGATAAAAGATCCTTTTAGTCCTGAACGCTATGTTACATTACACAGTGATGGTGACGGGAGTAAGTTTGTGCAGCGATTGTTACATTTTTTTGAAACCGGTGAAGAAGAAATTTTTCAAGGTATGGTAGATGATGCAATTGCTATGAATACCAGCGATATAGCCGCTGCTGGGTTTGTATATGAAACCTGGCTAATAAACGATGTGTTAAATATTGGACTCGATCCAGATTTAAAAGAAATAATAATGACACAAGTTGCTATTCGCTTGAAGGAGTTGAAAAAAATGTATAAAGCACATGGTTTTCGTTTTCAGTTTTTAGGTGGCGAAACAGCCGATTTACCTCAACAAGTAAAAACCGCTGTTTTCGATGTTTCAATAATGGCCTGGGTTAAAGAAAAACACCTAATTAAAGGCAACATCAAAGATGGAGATTTGATTTATGGTTTTGCAAGTGATGGTCAGGCTAATTGGGAAAACGAAGGAAACAGTGGCATCATGTCAAACGGTCTGACGATGGCTAGGAGTTGTTTAATGAGTTCTGCCTACAACACAAAGTATCCGATGATGTTGAGTAATATCTCTGGTTTTTTTAAGGGAGAATTCTCAGTAAATGATAAGTTAAGCGAGTTATCAGGAGAAACGGTTTCTAATTCACTTCTTTCGCCAACCAGGCAATGGCCATTTGTTATCATTCAACTTATGAGTCGCTTGGAACGAAAATCAGCCCTGGGAATGCTTCACGGAATTGTAATAAATACCGGTGGAGGAGCTACCAAGATTTTAAATATTGGTAGTGATAAAAACATCGAGTTTTACAAATCTATGCCAAATCCACCAGCAATTTTTCAGTTAATAAAGAAAGTTAGCGGAGAAAGCTGGGAAAATATGTATGAAACTTTTAACTGCGGAGTTGGAATAGATGTTATTGGAGAAAATAAACAGGAGTTTAAAGATGCTTTAGCAGAAACTTCTTTTTCTTTAAAGGTAAAACATTACAAGTTAGGACATTGCCGAGTAAAAGATGAAAAAACTTCAGAAAAAAATAAACTATTTTTGCAAAGTAATTATGGCAAATTTGTTTATTGAAAAAAATTAAAGACCCTTTAAATATGAGGGTCTTTTTTTAATTGTTGAAAGAAACTTAGAAATAGCGTAGAATAGAAGTAGAAATAATAAAAAATATATGAAAAATTTAGATAAATTATTTAAACCATCTTCAGTTGCTCTTGTTGGTGCTTCCAATGAAAAAGGAAGTGTCGGTAAAGATTTAATTGATAATTTGAAAAATGGATATAAAGGAAAGGTTTATCCAGTTAATTTAAAGAGTAAAAAAATTGCTGATTTAAAAGCATATTCTTCCTTAAGCAAAATTAAAGGAAGTGTGGATTTAATGTTAATTGCAGTACCTGCAAAAATTGTTCCAAGAATCTTAGAAGAAGGAGGGAAGAAGGGAATAAGGGCAGCAGTTGTTATCTCCGCTGGCTTTAAAGAAGTGGGAAATAATGATTTAGAAAAAAAAGTTCAAGATATCTGTAGTAAATACAATATTAGTTTAATTGGCCCTAATTGTTTAGGAATAATTAACCCTCATATTTCTTTAAATGCATCTTTTGCAGCTTCAAAAGCAAATCCTGGAAACATTGCTTTTATTTCCCAAAGTGGTGCTTTGTGTACAGCTATACTCGATTCAGCTAGTAGTTTAGGTTTAGGATTTTCTAAATTTATTTCTGTGGGTAATAAGGCAGTGATTGATGAGGTTGAGTTATTTAATTATTTAGCAAATGATGATAAAACAAAGATCGTAGCTGTTTATGCAGAACAGTTAAGCAATCCCAAAGAGATAATAAAGGCAAGTTTAAAGTTAAGAAAAAAAGGTAAACCGCTTTTAATTCTTAAAGCTGGTAAATCTATGGCTGGCGCTAAGGCTTCTGCCTCTCATACTGGCGCTTTAGCTGGATCTGATAAGGTGTATGATGCCTTATTTAATCAAGCGGGGATAATTAGAGTTGATAAGATTGAAGAATTGTTTAACTATATTAAAATTTTTAATAATGACAAGTTAATAAAGTCAAAAAATATAGCGATTATTACTAATGCTGGAGGACCAGGGGTAGTATCTGTTGATTGTATAGAAAAAAATAACTTATCACTAGCTAAGTTATCTAAAAAAACCAAAGATAGTTTGAAAAATATACTACCACCAGCAGCTAGTTATTCTAATCCCGTTGATATTTTAGGGGATGCTAAAGCTAGCCGCTATAAGAATAGTTTAGAGCAAGTTGTAATCGATAAAAACGTAGATTCAGTCATAGTTATTTTAAGTCCTCAATCAAGCACTGATGTAGTTGAAAGCGCTAAAGCTATTATTGAAATAAACAAAAAACATAAAAAACCAATTATCCCGGTTTTTATGGGAGATCATTTAGTTGTTGATGCTCGAGATTTTTTTATTAAAAATAATATTAGCTCATATTTGTTTCCAGAAGATGCTGTTAAATCTTTAGCAGTTTTTAACGATTTCTATCAATTAAAAAACAAAAAAGAAAAGGAGAAGAAAATGGATTTTTCAGATGTTAACTATAAAAAGGTAGAGGAAATATTTAGTGAGGCTAGTAAAAATAATAAAAAGTCTTTTCCAGAAGCAGAGGCAAGAGAAGTGTTTTCTCTATATAATTTTGAAATACTGAAAAGCTATGTAGCTAAATCAAAACTAGAGGCTAAAAAATATGCTAAGAAGATTGATAAAGACTTAGTTTTAAAAATAGTTTCACCCGATATTTTACATAAATCAGATGTCTCAGGAATTATATTAGACGTTAAACCAAATGAAGTGGAGAAAATGTATGATTTAATTATTAAAAATGTAAAAGCTAGAGCACCAAAAGCTAGAATTGAAGGAGTTTTAGTTACCGAAATGTTAAAAGATGATGGAATAGAGATTATTCTTGGTGCTTTTAAAGATCCAGCTTTAGGTCAAACTATTATGGTTGGACTGGGCGGAATATATGTCGAAGTGTTTAAAGATGTTAGTTTTGGTCTTAATCCTTTAAAATATAGTGATGCTAAGAATATGATTAACTCTCTTAAAAGCATTAAACTTCTTGAAGGAGTTAGAGGTCAAAAAGAAAAAGACGTAGAAGCATTAATTGAAGCTATTTTACGGCTTGCTAAACTACTTGATGATTTTCCCGAAATTAAAGAATTAGACATCAATCCTCTATTTGTATTAGATAAAGGAAAAGGTGTTAAAGTTCTTGATTCACGTATTATTTTAGAATAAAAATATGATAAAAAGGGGAGAGACAAAAAAACAAAAGGAACAAATACTATACATTCATGGCGGTGATACTTTTAAGAGTAGAAAAGATTTCTTAGAGTATTTAAAGAATAAAGAAGTATCACTTGAAAACCCAGAGATTTGGAGTGGTGATTATTTAAAAGAAAGCTTAAAATCTGATTTTGAAATAATTAAACCACGAATGCCCCTTAAAGAAAATGCTAAATACGGGGAATGGAAGATAATGTTTGAGAAATATTTAAAACTATTAAACAATAACTCAGTACTTATAGGTTATTCTTTGGGAGGAATATTTTTAGCTAAATATCTATCAGAGAATATAGTTAATAAAAAACTTAAAGCGGTTTATTTAATCGGCTCTCCATATAATAATGATATACCAGGCGAAGATTTAGTGGGAGGTTTTAGATTAAAAAGTGATTTATCCTTAATCTATAAAAACTGTTCTAAAACAAGATTCCTATTTTCAAGTGATGATCCAGTTGTCCCTCAATCTCAAGTAGAGAAGTATAGAAAGAAAATAAAAGAAGCCGATATTTATATTATTAAAAAAGCGGCTGGTCATTTTCGGGCAGAGAAGCTACCAGAACTTATTAAAATGATAAAGGAAGATTGTTTATGATTAAGATATTTTTTAGAAGAACAAGTAGAAGACGAAGAAAGCCAATTAATAAAACTCATTATATAAACAACAAAGAAAAAGCCAGAGAAGTGATAAACTCTCGGCTTAAGTATTTTAGCGATATTTACAAAGTAACTTACGGCAGGGTTAGTATTAGAAATCAGAGAACTAGATGGGGAAGTTGTTCAGGGCAAGGTAATTTAAATTTTAATTACCGTCTTTTTAGTTTAGATTCTAAAATAAGAGATTATGTAATTGTTCATGAGATTTGCCACTTAAAAGAATTTAATCATGGAAAAAGATTTTGGCAGGAAGTTTCTAAAACCATTCCTGATTTATTTATCCTTGATATAACCTGCATTTTCCTATTTTT
>JAQICS010000018.1 GCA_027858435.1 Patescibacteria group bacterium
AGTATTAGTTTAATAATATAAATATGTATAAAAAAATTACTTTAGTTTTAGTATTGTTCTTCTTTATGATCTCTTTGTCAGCTTGTTCATTTTCTTGGCCCTGGCAAAATGAAAACAAAGAAATAAACGATGACACTAATATTGATGTTAATACCGGTGATGACAATACCGATGATGATAATACTGACAATGATATTTTAGATGAGAGTGATTTAGAGTTTAAAAAGTTTAGTGATTATAATGAATTAAAGGAATTTGTTGAACTAAATTATTCTGATATACCAGAGGCAAGGGACTATAATGAACAAATTAATTATGAAGATGCTGGGCTTGATAGTAGCTTAGGTACTTCTAATTCTGGAACTTTCGGGTCTCAGGGGAGTTTCGCAAGTGTTTCTGATAATGGTATGAAAAGTAATGATTATTCTGAAACCAATGTTCAAGTTGAAGGTGTTGATGAGGCTGATGTGATGAAAACTGATGGAAAATATATTTATATTATTGTAAATGATAAACTACATATAGTTGATGCGCTTCCAGCTTCTAACTCAGAGATTATAAGCACAACAGTTTTTGATTCACGCCCCAAAGAAATGTATGTAAGAGGTGATCGTTTAGTGGTTCTTGGTTTAAATACAGATGAATCAAATGATGACAAATACCCATTTAATACAGGATCTGAATTTACCTTTGTTAATATTTTTGATATCTCGGATGTTAGAAATCCAAAAATTATAAGAAACTTAAACTTTGAAGGAGATTATTTAGATTCCCGAAGTATAGATGGAAAAATGTATCTTAATTTAAGTCAAAGAGTTAAAACTGATGTTGAAGAAAATCTTTTACCAATTTTAATTGAAGATGGAAAAATAATATCAAACGATTGTAGTACTGGTGATAAATGTTTTTCACCAAATATTTATTATTCAGAAAACGACAATTATTCATATAATTCTCACAAGTTAATCTCTATTAACAGTATTGATTTTGAAAATCAAGGAGATATTATTTCTTCTCAAGCATTTCTAAGCAAGTCAAATTCACTTATTTATTCTTCTTTAAAAAATATATACATTACCAACACCGAGGAATTGGATTATGAAAGAATTTTAATTATTGCATATTTTAAATATTTAAAACCTTTAGTTAGTGAAGAAGACCGTCAAGAAATAGATGAAATAATTAATTCTGATAGTATTATCAGCTTTGAAGATTTAAATAAGAAACTTGATGATATTGTAGAAAAATATGACATTAATCCAACAACAGAAGAAGAAACAAATATTTTAAAGGATGTTATTAAAGAAAATGAAGATAATTTAATAAAAACTAATATATATAAGTTTTCATTAAATAATGGTTATTTAAATTTTGAAAAATCTTCTTTTGTACCTGGTTATATTTCTAACCAATTCTTCTTAGATGAAGATGAATTTGAAAATTTAAGAATTGTAAGTACTCAAATGGTTTTAAATGATGACTACGAAGCTAGTCTTTTTTCAAACTTATTCGTTCTATCACCTGAATTAAAAATTCTTAATTCCGTTAGAAGGCTGGCCGAAAACGAAGATGTTTATTCAGTAAGGTTTTTAGGTGAAAGAGCATATATCGTTACATTTGAAGTAATTGATCCTTTGTTTGTTATTGATTTAAGTAATCCAATTAAACCGGTTTTAATGGGTGAATTAAAAATTCCTGGCTATTCTAAATACATTCACCCCTATGATGAAAATACCTTAATTGGTTTTGGAAGAGACACTTCTTTAAGTGATTGGGGTTCTGAAGATGAAGGATTAAAACTTTCCTTATTTGATGTTAAAGACCCTAGTTCACCAAAAGAATTAGATAATTATATCATTGGCAATGAGCGAAGTGATTCTTTAGCTCTATATAACCACAAAGCTTTTCTTTTTGATAAGAAAAAAAATCTTTTAGTTGTCCCCGCTTTTTTAAGTGGCTATTTAGAAAACGGCTCTAGTATGGGTGGAGTAATGGTTTTAAGTATTGATGATAATAAATTTAACCTAAAAGGTGTAATTGATCATTCTGATAATGGTTTATCTAGTTATAGAGATTATTTTTGTGGACAGTCTTGCTATGATAATTCGGTTCAACGCAGTCTATATATAAATGATGTTTTATACACTTTTTCAAATAAGTATCTTAAAGCTAATAATATAAATGACTTAGAGGAATTAAATGCTATTTCCTTAATTGACGAGGAAGCTGAATCTCTTAAACGTGATGCAGAAAGACTAGATGATGTAAGAGATATTAGAACAGGCCTTGAAATGTATTTTTCTAATGAAAATAGATACCCTGAAGAAGAAAAGGTTTCAACAGGAAATTCAATAGAAACTCCAAATAAAATGATTTTTTTAAATTCATACCCAAGTCCCCCTAGTCCAGTTAATGATGATATTTGTAAAACAACTACCAAAGGCTCACAAGAATATACATATGAGCTAAACAATAGTCAGTCATATTCTATACACTTTTGTTTAGAATCAGATACAAATGAAGTTTCAGCAGGACATAGAACAATGACTCCCTATGGTATATATTAAAAAAAATAGTTAAATATACTGTATCAAATATTCCCCCAATATAAATATTTTGCTATAATATACACATAAATATAAATAATAAATATAATTAATAAATATAATTAATAAATCAAGGTAAAAGTAGAAATTTACTTTCATAACGAAAATATTTGGCTTACTCAAGATAAGATGGCCAAATTATTTGGTGTACAACAACCAGCTATTGCTAAACACCTGAAAAACATTTTTAAAAGCGGTGAATTAGTAGAAAATTCAGTGTATTCCATTTTGGAATATACTGCTAATGATGGTAAAAAATATAATACTAAATTTTACAATCTTGACGCAATAATTTCTGTTGGATATCGGGTAAATTCGGTGCAAGCTACGCAATTCCGTGTTTGGGCAACAGAAAGACTCAAGGAGTATATTATCAAGGGTTTTGCTATGGACGATGAGAGATTAAAGAACGGAAAATATTTTGACAAAGATTATTTTCTTGAACTTTTAGAGAGGGTTCGTTCTATTCGTGCCAGTGAAAGAAAAATTTATCAACAAATTACGGATATTTTTGCTGAATGTAGTATGAATTACAATCCCACATCCGAATTACAGGCAAAACCGCAGCGGAAATTATTTATAAAACAGCAGACAAACAAAAACCATTCATGGGTTTAAAGACTTGGAAAAATTCACCAAAAGGGAGAATCCTTAAGTCTGACACAGTTATCGCCAAGAATTATCTTGATGAGAATGAAATAAATAAATTGGAACGAGGTGTTGTTGGCTATTTTGATTATATTGAAAGACTGATTGAAAATCGTACCCCTCTAACGATGGAAAAGCTGGTGGAATCTGTAAACAATTTTTTGGAGTTTAATCAATATAAAGTTCTTAAAGGAAAAGGCTCTATTTCTCGTGTTCATGCGGAGAAAAAAGTATTTATGGAATATGACGAATATAATAAGACTCAAAAAATAGAATCTGATTTTGACAAATTTGTTGAGTAAATCAAAAATTGACCAAAGACGTTTTCTGTGTTAATATAAACAATACTAACACGTATTAAAAGATATAATGTTTGTGTAAAAATATGGTGAATAAGAAGCTAGAAAAATTTAAAGAATTACTGATATTTATTGTTAATAATTTTAACAATGATGATTTATACCAAACAAAATTATGGAAATTGTTGTATTTTTGTGATGCAGATTATTTTGAAAAGAAAAGAAAAACAATTACAGGTATAAATTATTATAAAAATAGCTATGGTCCAACACCTGATAAAATTATAATAAATGAAGCACTTAAAGAGGTCGGAGATTATATTAAAACTCAAGAAATAAAAAAATCAGATAACAAAAAAGCTATTATTTTTAAACCTATAAAAGAATGTGAATTTAAGTATTTATCTGCAAATGAAGTTGAGGAAGCAAGGGATATTTGTGAAAAGTATTATAGATTATCTGTAAATGAAATTGTTTTATTAGCACATAAAGACACTCCTTATCTCGGTGCTTCTAAAAAGGAAAAGATTGATTTTAAATTTGTTAATTATAGAGATAAGGAAAATTTTGAAATTGAAGATACTCCATTATATAAAGGCAAAATTTCAGATGGAGCTGTAAAGAAGCTGTTGTCTTATGTCAAATAATGAACTCGAATATTTTGGTTCAGAGTTGATTAAAAAAGATTTAAAAAGATTAAAGAAATGGTCTTCCCTGGAAAAGGATATTAAAAATATTTTAAAAATTATAAACGGCCAATTGACTGATGAAATCTATAGATGTCCTCAAAAAGCGATTTTTGAGGATTTTATAACTGAAAAAAATATTGAAGGTGAGATTGTGGGGTTTTTTAAAAAAAGAATTCCTATTACAAGTTGTAAAATCGGCCCAAGCGCAGGTGCACGATTATTGTTTGGTGTAATAAAGAGTTCAAATAAATTTATTCCGATTTTGCTTTATGGTGCGTTTGAAGAGAAATCTTTTTATAAAATTAATAATAAAAAAATAAAACTTCAAAGCAGTGGCTTAATTCAAATAATTCAAGAAAAATTGAATTCTCTGTAAAATGAATAAATTATATACTATTTTTAAAATACTTAAAGAATTAAAGTAAAATTTAATTCTCTTCTAACTCATTTTCAATAAAATACTTCAATATTGTTAAATCAACTTTTTTTATGATATAATTTAGTTATGGAAAATTTAAATTACACTTGGCCAAAAATAGGTAACGATAATGCAATAAGTTTTTTAGATAAGGTTATTTCTTCTGGTAATCCAGCTTCAACCTTTCTTTTTGTCGGACCTGATAATTTAGGCAAATCAACAATTGCTCTGTCTTTTGCCAGGAATTTGCAAAAATCTTTAGGGATTGAAGACAAGGAAGGGTCTTTTGATGGAGATTTGCACGTTTTAGATTTAGAAGAGGATAAAAAAACAATATCCATTGAAGCAGTTAGGGAATATATTAGGACCCTTTCTTTGAGTTCATTTAGCAATGGTTTTAAAATAGCTTTAATTAAAAATGCTGATTATTTAAGTGAAGAATCTAAATCAGCTCTTTTAAAAACCTTAGAAGAGCCAAAAGAAGGAGTAGTAATTATTATGTTAGCCCGGGATTTAGAAAGTTTTCCCGCTACCATTACCTCTAGAGCTCAAGTAGTTCGCTTTCAGCCAGTATCAGCAGAAACTATTTATGACTATTTAATTTTAAACTATAATACTAAAAGAACCTTAGCTAAAGATTTAGCTAATTATTCCTTAGGTCGCCCTCTTAGTGCTATCAAGCTTCTTGAAGAAGAGGGTTTATATGAAAAATATATTGATAAGGCTGAAAAATGGTTAAAAGTGTTAGAAGGTGATAGTGTTAATGCGAGAATGGCTTTTTTAGATGAATTTTTTAAGGATAGGACCTGGAGCAAAGAAGCAGTGGAGAGGGCGAGGGAAATATTGGATATGGCTGAAAGCATGGAAAGAGATTTAATTCTAGTATCTTTAGGAAATAATAACTCTTTAAGATACAATGCGCTAAGAGAGAAGATAGAGAATTTAGTGAGAAATAGTGATAATATTGCCGTTAAATCTTTAAATCATTTAAAACTAATAGCCCAGGCTAGAAAATATTTAAAAACTAATGTTAATCCTAGATTAGTATTAGAGCAAATTGTAATTAATTTATAATATGAAAAACATTAAAAAAATCTTCCTACTATTTGTAGTAGTTAGCGGAGCAGCAATCTTATCTGCTTGTTCAATTTCTTCTAATTCAGAAGGTAGTGGTCCCACTGGAAACATATTCTTTTCAGCTGATAAAGGAACTACCTTTAAGCTGATAAACACCATGCCAACAATTGGTCAAGAAATTAAGAGTATAGGAGGAGTTGAGGTTGATGGTTTCTATTCCGATCCATCAGATAGTCGAGCAGTATATATGGCTAGTCGTGAAAATGGATTGTTCTATACATATGACATTACTAAAGGTTGGAATGTGGCTAATTTAAATGAGCCAAAGATTGAGTCAGTAGCGGTCAGTCATGATAATAAATGTTTAATATATGTAGCGGCTAAGAATAGGCTATATAGAACTACTGATTGTTCTCGTTCTTTTTCACAAACATATTATGATACTTCCACTGATCTAGTGATTAACGATGTAGTAGTTGATTTCTATAACCCTAAAAACATATACATCGCTACTTCAAGAGGGGAAGTAATCAAAAGTATAGATAGAGGTGAGTCTTGGCGAACAATTTGGCGCTTTGAAGAACCAGTATTGAAACTACTTCTAAGTCCTTTAGATAGCCGTAAAATATTTGCCGCAACCAAAAGCAATAGAGTGTATAGCTTTTTCTCAGATACTACCACTGAAGCTAATTTAAGTAATTTAAATCAAAACTTTGAAGCTACTCGTTTTAAAGATTTAAATGATGTATTAGCTGATATGGAAATTGGTGATAAATTTACTGATATAAAAGCTACAAATGATGGAGATATATATTTAGCTACTAATAAGGCAATACTTAGATCGCCTGACGATGGAATAACCTGGGAGAAAATATCTCTTTTAAGCTCAGAGGAAGATAGTAATATTTTAGCAATTGATGTTAACCCTAAAAATGGTGATGAAATATATTATGGTTCTGCTACCACTTTCTTTAAGTCACTTGATGGTGGAGTAAGCTGGAACAGCAAGAGGCTATCAACTTCTTGGCGCGCATCTGATATCATGGTTGATTATAGAGAAGGAAATAATATATATTTAGGAGCAGAAAGACAGCCAAAAGAAGAAGGAAGTGGTTTTCTAAAAGTTGGTCTGGTTGATTAATATATATAATTAATTAAAATTAATTAATATTAATTAATATTAATTAATATTTAAATAATAATTAAAAATAATAATATAAAAATTATGAATGAATATTTACAAAAAAAACAAGGAGAATTTGCTAGTACTATTGATTACTTTAAAAATGACATTTTAAGTCTTAGAACTGGGCAAGCTAATCCTTCAATTTTAGATTCAGTTCAAGTATCAGCGTATGGAGTTTTAAACCCAGTTAATGCAGTTGGTAATGTAGCTGTTTCAGATAGTCACAGTATTACCATTACTCCATGGGATAAGAGTGTAATTAAAGACATTGAAAAAGCTATAATTGAAGCTGATTTAGGCTTGGGAGTTGTTAATGAAGGAGAAAAGATTAGATTAACTATTTCACCTTTAACTGAAGAAAATAGAGTAGATTTAGTTAAGAAATTAAATGAAAAGATGGAGAAAAGCAGAATTAGTCTAAGATCTATTAGAGATGATATTAAAAGTGACATTGAAGAAGCCTTTGTTGATAAAGAAATAGGTGAAGATGAAAAGTTTAGATTCTTAGAAGAACTTGAAGAGTTCACTGCTAAGAAAAATGAAGAACTTAAAAATATAAAAGATAAGAAAGAGAAAGATATAATGGAAATTTAATATGACAACACTTATAATTTTTTTAGTAGTACTCTCAATACTAGTACTAGCGCATGAGTTTGGTCACTTTAGTACTGCTAGGTTTTTTAAGATAAAAGTTGAAGAATTTGGTTTAGGTTTTCCTCCACGGGCTTTTGGTTGGTATAGAAATAGGAAAGGGAAGAAAACTATTATTAAAGGTAGGGATTCTTGGGATAAGTTAAATGAAGGTGAGGATGAAAACATAAAACCAAAAGATGACGCTACTATATATTCTGTTAACTGGCTTCCTTTAGGTGGTTTTGTAAAGATTAAGGGAGAAAA
Source organism: Patescibacteria group bacterium (assembly GCA_027858435.1). GTDB lineage: Bacteria > Patescibacteriota > Patescibacteriia > Patescibacteriales > UBA12465 > UBA12465. The sequence continues at coordinate 7,821 of JAQICS010000018.1, forward strand.
CGGTGAAGGAAAAAATGAAGAAGACAGTTTTAGTTCAAAGCCAATTTGGAAAAGAGTTATTGTTTTAGCAGCTGGTGTGGTAATGAACGTTGTTTTAGCTTGGATACTTCTCTCAGTTGGCTATATGATTGGTCTTCCACAAGGAACTGATGAAGCCAACCTGTCAAACAAAGCGATTGTCTCAGAGCAAGCTGTAGCCTTAGTTGAAGTGGTTGAGGAATCACCAGCTGACAAGGCAGGTCTTGAAGTTGGTGATATAGTACTTGAAGTAAATGATACGAAAATAAATAGTCAAGAAGAATTACAAACAGAAATTGGCGCTAAAGGTGGAGAGGAAGTAGAAGTGACTATTTTGCGAGATGATGAAGAAAAACAAGTATCTTTAACTCCAGAAATAGATGAAGAAATGCAAAGAGCTTTAATTGGAGTTGGTATTTATAGCACTGGCACAGTTAGATATCCTTTCTTTAACTCTTTATGGGAAGGCGCTAAATTAACTAGCTGGACATTAAAAGAAATAGTAGTTGCCTTTGGTAATTTGTTTCAAGATCTATTTAGTGGAGTTAAAGTTGGAGATCAATTTGCTGGTCCAGTCGGCATTGCTAACTATACTGGTCAAGCCGCTAATATGGGCTTTGTCTATTTAATACAGTTTATGGCAATTTTATCTTTAAACTTGGCAATAATTAATATCCTTCCTTTTCCAGCTCTAGATGGAGGAAGAATACTATTTCTAGCCATTGAAAAGGTTAAAGGAAAACCGGTTAAGAAAGAGATTGAAAACCTTGTTAACAATATTGGTTTCTTCCTCTTAATCGCCCTCATAATCTTTATCACCTTTAAAGATGTTATGAAATTTTTCTAGTTTAAGATATTAATTATATAATTAGTTATCACAAATAATTAATTTAATATAATAATTAAATAGCTAAACAATTAATTAAATAAATAAAAAACATATGGATATTAGATTAAAAGGAACCAAAATGGACGTAACTGATTCCGTTAGAGAATACTTTCAAGATAAGATGGATATGATGGAAAAGTTTTTAGGAGATGAACAAGTATATAACTGTGATTGTGAAGTTGAAAAAGAAGCTGAGCAAAACAAAGGAAAGATATATAGAGCGGAAGTTAACTTAGAATTACAAGGAAAACTACTTAGAGTGGACAAGACTGAAGAAGATATCTTTAAAGCAATTGATAAGGTAAAAGATCACATGGTGGAAATGATAAAGAAATATAAAGAAACAAGATAGAAACTATTAAAATAGATACTAATACTTTAATAGTTAAAGACGAAGAAGATAAAAAAATAAGGCTATCCATTGTGGATAGCCTTTTACTTACTTACTTACTTTCATTTAAAGAACAAAAACTAAACCCATAAAAAAGGTGTTGTGCTTGAATTCAAAATCCCACCCAGATAAAGCTTTGATATAAAGCTTGTCCATGTCTCTCCAGGATTTCTTTAGATCGTAGCGTCCTGAAAAATTTGTTCCGTAAAATCTTTCTGATTGAAGACCTAAAGTAAACCGTTTAGTTAGTTTATACTCAAGACTTGCTCGGTACCAGCTATTGGGATCAAAACCCCTGATATAAACAGGGCTTCCATACTGAGGGATTTCACTTAATTCCTCTTCGCTGTATTGATCTTTATAGGCAGTGTTAAGAGCATAGACACCGAAGGCTTTTATTTCCCATTTATCTTTTGTGATATAAAAACCAGCAATGGGTCCAAAGTATCTTTGTCCAGATTGGTATGCAATTCCAGCAAAAGTTTTAATCCAACTTGATTTAGGGCCAGCAAAGTCATAGCTTAAAGCTAAGCTAACTCCTAGATTAAAATAATCTTTCAAGCTATAACCAGAATCTCTCCATTCCGGTTTAATAACTGCTTGATTAAAGCGGTTATATGACCATAAGCCAAATCCACTATCGAAACTAGAATACGCCTCTAAACTTCCTCTGGGATATACCTTGTCACCTTGAAAATTGATGCCAAGTTCAAAGATATTGGCTTGACTTTTTGGTGGCTCAGTTTCTTTAAGATACTGACCGTTTTCATCATAAACCTCAGGGTTTAAGTACGTTTGCCCAATACTTGATATATAGGCAAAACATAAAATCGTTAAAATAATAATTTGTTTTTTCATCTCTTATCTATTTTTTTGATTATATTAATATTATTTTATTAATTAAAGTCTTCTATATTTCAAACCTTGAAAAAAATAGTATTTTAGTGTAAATTGTTATACTAAATATAATATTTTTTTATATACTTTTTTATGAGTTTATTTTGTTTTTAATGTTCTTTTAAGATATAATTTATATATCAAGATACTTTATAATATTTAGCCGAATTTGTCAACTAACTATGAATGAAAAAATAATAATAAAAGGTGCTAAAATGCACAACTTAAAAAATATAGATCTAGAAATAGAGCATAACAAACTAACTGTTATTTCTGGAGTTTCAGGAAGTGGTAAATCATCGCTGGCTTTTGATACGCTTTTTGCCGAAGGGCAGAGACAATATGTTCAATCACTTTCTCCATATATGCGTCAATTTGTTAACCAGAAGAAGCCTGCTGAAGTTGATGAAATAATTGGACTCGCTCCTTCAATTTCAATTGATCAAAAAGCCTTGTCACATAATCCTCGTTCCACTGTGGGCACCCTAACTGATATCTATGATTATTTACGAGTACTATATGCTAGAGTTGGTGAAGTATTCTGTCCTCATTGTGGCACCAAGATTGAAAAATTAAGTCCACAAGAAATGTTTGATATAGTTGTAAATAAAGCTAAGGATTTAGGTTTAGAGTATGTTACTATCTTAAGTCCAATTGTAAGATCCAGAAGTGGTGAACACTATCAATTATTGTATAAATATTTCAATCTTGGATACTCGGAGGCTAGAATTGATGGTAAAATAGTTTCCTTGGCTGACAAAGTAAAGCTTAGTCCAAGAAAAAAACATAATATTGACTTAGTAATTGACAAGGTGATGATAACCGATACTAGTCGGTTAAATGAGGCAATTGAAAACTCTATTTCATATAGTAACGGTCTTTTAATTTCTCAATTTGCAGAAAATGAAATTCTTCTTTCCTCAAATTGGACTTGTCCGAATGATAGTTTTTCTTTTCCAGAAATTGAGCCACGACTTTTTTCTTTTAATTCTCCCCATGGTGCTTGTCCAGAATGCTCTGGTTTAGGTCGTGCTAATTTCTTTAAAAATGATAAATGTCAAGTATGTCAGGGCAAAAGACTAAAACCCGAAGCATTATCTGTCAGAATAAATGGGAAGAATATAGCTATGGTCACAGATTTGTCTATTAAAAAAGCTTTAGATTTTTTTAATGAGTATTTTGATAAAATGACTAAACGTGAGAGAGATATATCTGAAGCAGTGGTAGTTCAAATTATTTCAAGATTAGAATTTCTTCTTAAAGTTGGCTTAGATTATTTAACTCTTAGTCGTGAAGCTCATACCCTTTCCGGTGGTGAAGCTCAAAGAATTAGATTATCATCACAAATTGGCTCACAACTATCTCGTACTCTTTACGTACTAGATGAACCAACCATTGGTCTTCATGAAAGAGACACTGAAAAACTAATTGAAACTCTTAAAAAATTGAGAGATAAGCATAATACGGTAGTAATCGTGGAGCATGATGAGCGAACGATATTGTCATCTGATAATTTAATTGATATGGGTCCCTTGGCTGGTGTTCATGGTGGTGAAATTGTAGCTGAATGTCTGGTAAAAAATATTAACAAAGTAGTAGATAAATTCCCCAAATCATTAACCCTTAAATATTTAAATGGTAAAGAAAAGATTGATATACCTAGTAGAAGAAGAGAACAAAACCATGGATCTCTTAATATAATTGGAGCAAAAGCTAATAATTTGAAAAATATAAAAGTTGAATTACCCTTACAAAGATTAGTAGGAATTAGTGGAGTGTCAGGAAGCGGAAAATCAACTTTTCTATATGATGTTTTGTATAAAAATATAGCAAAGATAAAAAATAATCGTGGAAATAGTCGTCCTAAACTAGAGAACGTTACTGATATCAAAGGAACAGATTATTTAAATAAGGTTGTAGTAATAAATCAGTCTCCAATTGGCCGTACTCCAAGATCAAATCCGGCTACCTATACTGGTATTTTTACTCCTATTAGAGAATTCTTTGCTAATCTTGAAGGTTCAAAAGAAAGAGGATACAACATTGGTCGTTTTTCTTTTAACAGAGCCGGAGGAAGATGTGAGGCTTGTCAGGGGGCTGGCTTTAATTTAATTGAAATGCACTTCATGCCAGCTGTAATGGTTGAATGTGATGTTTGTCGAGGAAGAAGATTTAATCGGGAAACACTAGAAGTTAAGCATAAGGGAAAAAATATTGCTGATGTGCTTGATATGACAATTGATGAAGCTATTATCTATTTTGGCGACAACTATTTTATCACTGACAAACTTAAAGTATTACAATCAGTCGGACTAGGTTATATTAAAATAGGTCAAAGCGCTACTACATTATCTGGAGGTGAAGCCCAAAGAGTTAAAATTGCAAAAGAGTTAACTCATAAATTAGGGAAGAGAACTCTCTATCTTTTAGACGAGCCAACTACCGGGCTTCACTATCATGATATAAACATGCTTTTAAATGTTTTAAATAAACTAGTTGAAAAAGGTAATACAGTCGCAGTTATTGAACATAATATGCATATGTTAAAGTCAATGGATTATTTAATTGATCTTGGACCAGGTGGTGGTGAAGATGGTGGAAGGGTTGTAGCTAGTGGTACTCCCGAGGAAATTAAAAATGAGGATTGCGCTACATCTAAATATTTAAAAGAATATTTGAAGATAAAAAAAAGCCGTTAAAGAATTAATCTCTAACGGCTTGAATGAAGTATGTTATACTCCATTACTTGACTGTAATAATCCCCCCTAAAAATGATAAAGTTAATTTGCTTTCATGGCTAAATGAAAAATATCATTTTAAAAGAATTATTTTAGTCATTCTTGACATTAACAATAAATAACTAAAAAAGAAAGAACCGACATCAGTATATAGGAAATTCAAATATTTGTCAATAGATTTGTAAAAAAGCCGGAATTCTTATTGAATCCCGACTTGATTGCTCATAATAACTGTGTGAGGACCTGAACTATTGTGAGGAAATTAAGGAAACAGGCTTTGGAGATTTATTAATGAGCAATTTTTTTAATTTCTTAAAATGTACTATAATAAGTAAGTAACTTATATTTTTATAATATACATAAAAGTTAATTATGTCAATTCATTAATATAATAGTTTATACTTTGTGTAGTTATTTTAAAAAGAAAAAAACCGGAATTTACTCTGAAACTCCGGTTTAAATTGCTCTTTCTGATGCATATCTGGTTTTGAAAACGTGCTGTGTAGTTATGTAATAAAGTGGATGAACCAGATGTAGCTATCTTTTTAAAAGAACAATTTTTTATAACCCTTAAATCATTTTTTATGGTAATACAATCTTAAACTATTTTTTAATATATGTCAAGCGTAAGTGTAAAAATTAAAGAAAAAATAAAAAAGTCACCTAAGTCTCCTGGTGTATATTTTTGGTTAGAAAAAAATAAAAATATATTGTATGTAGGAAGAGCGGTTAATTTGAGAAATAGATTAAAGAATTATTTACAAAAAAACATTGATAGTCGTATCTATGAGATGGTTAATTTAGCGGTTGACATTGATTATATTGAAACTGATTCTTTGCTTGAAGCAATAATTAAGGAAGCATATTATATTAAAAAATATTGGCCCAAATATAATGTTAAAGATCGAGATGGCAGATCTTTTATTTACTTAGTTATTTCTAAGGATGAATATCCAAAACCGATCATTGTCAGAGGTACGGATTTAAATAAGTTTAAAGTTAAAAATGAAGACATATTTGGCCCCTTTCAATCATATAAACTTCTTCGATCATCTCTAGATTTACTGCGAAAAATTTTCCCCTATAGTACTTGTCAGTCAAATTCAGGAAAACCTTGCTTTGATTATCAAATTGGACTTTGTCCAGGTACTTGTATATCTAAAATATCAAAAGTTGATTATATGAAAAATATAAGAAGTTTGAAAATGATATTTGCTGGAGAAAAGAAAAGATTAATGAAAAAGTTAATTAAAGATAATCCAGAAAAAGCTAAAGCATTAAAACATCTACAAGATGTTAGCTTGTTAAGCAAGGAAGATGATTTAGCTATGACTAAGTTAAATAGAATTGAATGTTACGACATTTCTCATCACGCTGGTAAAGAAGCCTATGGCTCAATGGTAGTTTTTGAAAACGGAGAAGCAAATAATAGTGAATATAGACTATTTAAAATAAAAGAAGCACCTGAGGGAGATGATGAAAGAGCCTTAGAAGAAGTATTAACTAGAAGATTTAAGCACGTTGAGTGGACCTTTCCTGACTTAATTGTAATTGATGGCGGATTGCCACAAATTAGTTTTTTAAACAAAAAGTTTTTAGGTTCTAAATACCCGCCAATCATTGGCATCTCTAAGCTTGGTGGTGATAGACTGGTGTATCCACATGGATTTTCCAAAGATTTAAAAGATTTGGCTAGTAATTTAAAGCCAACTCTTCTTAAAGCCAGGGAAGAGGCTCATCGTTTTGCTAATTATGGACGATTAAAAGGATCTAAGATTAAATAGTGTTTCTAAAGAAGGCTTTATATATTACTTAATATTAGATAAAAATTAGCAATACTTAATTTAGTGTAGTAAATACTTGACACTAAATAGGGGTTTAGTGTATAATATTTATATCACTACCTTAAATATTAATAATATGAACAATAAATTAAAAATAAAAGAATACATTAATGATCAAATAGCGCAAACTGACTTTAGAGCAAAAGCCTATGTTTTTGATGGAAATAACAACGAAAGACCAAAGCGTGATATTTTTAATAGAATTGAATCACATTTGAATAATTTTTTGAATGGAAAAAAGGCTTATCGCTGGATAACATTAACAGGTTTACGTGGAGCAGGAAAAACAACCCTTATGTATCAATTGTATCATCTCAAAAAAGAAATAGATGGTTATTTTTTAGTACTATCAGTTGATGAGATTACTGAGACCTTGGGAAGTAGTATTGATGAAGTTATATCTATTTTTGAGGAAATAATTGGTAGGCCAATTACTAACCTAGATAAACCACTATTTCTATTTCTAGATGAAGTTCAGTATGATAAAAAATGGGGCACATCATTAAAATCTGTCTATGATAGATCACAAGATGTTTTTATTTTCTCAACCGGTTCAGCAGCAGCTTTAATTAATAGTAATCCAGATGTGGCACGTCGTACAATATATGAAAAAATATATCCGTTATCATTTACTGAGTTTATTAAAATAAAGGAAGGTCGGTTTGCGAATAATGATTTGAGTACAAATTTGAAAGAATCTATATTTTTTAGCAAGAATGCTAAGGAAGTGTATTTAAAATTATTGAATTATAAAAAAGATATAGATAATTGTTATTTAGGTCTTAGTCGTTTAAATTTTGAAAATTATTTAAATTATGGATCTTTGCCTTTTATGATTGCTCTTGATAATGAGGCCTTGGTATATGACCAAATTAATAAATCATTAGACAGGGTGATAAATAAGGATATATCAGGAATGCAATCGCTTAGTTCTGATAGCATTAGTAGAATCCCTGCTATATTATACGCAATCGCTGACATGGATAGTTTAAATTTTACTAAATTAGCAGATAAATTTAGTATTTATCGTTATAAAATATCAGAAATATTCATTGCTCTTGAAAAGGCAGAGGTATTACATAGAATATATCCATACGCATCACATTTTAATCAAGTAACAAAAAAACCATCAAAATATTTGTTTTCTTCACCAGCTTTTAGATCAATGTATTACAAAACAATTGGTAACACTATTTCTGAGCAAAACAGTAGAGGTAAGCTGTTAGAAGATTTAGTAGGGATGTATTTATATAAACTATGTGACAAACAACCATTAAAATCGTTAAATTATGATAGCGGAGAAGGTGGCGCAGACTTCATTTTTTCCTCAGGTAGTGATAAAATAGTAATAGAGGTTGGTGTTAATAAAAAAGAGTATAGACAGGTAATAAAGACAGCTAATAAAGTTAAATCAAAGTACAGTATTATTATATCAGAACAACAAGATGAATTGGAGTTAAATGAAAAAGATAATGCTTTAAAAATACCCTTGAGTTATTTTATTTTAATTTAAAATTAATAAGTTTATATGGATGAAAACTTTTTATCTGACATATTTTGGTCTGTTATAAAGCAAAATTGGTGGATATTTTTAATACTTTTTCTTGTCTACGCTCTTTTTTCTATACTTCCGTTAATAATTAAACAGAAACAAAAAAATAAAAAGTTTGATAATATAAATAAGATACATTCAGATAGAGAAATAATAATCAAATTAAGAAAATTAAATCCAAAGGAATTTGAAGATTATGTGTCATTTCTTTTTTCAAAACTTGGATTTGATACTGAGTCTGTAGGTAGAGCTTATGATGGTGGGATAGATGTTATAGCTAAAAAAGATGGTGTAAAACATTATATTCAATGTAAAAAATTTATATCATCAAAAGTAAGTGTAAGTGATGTTAGAGATTTTTATGGAGCTTTAATAGATAAATTATCTAAAGGAAAAGGATATTTTGTTACAACAAATAAATTTACTTTAGAGGCTGAAAAATTTGCACAGACAAAACCAATTGAATTAATAGATAGCTATAAATTACTAGATTACATAAAATTGGCAGAAATAGATAATGAAAAATATTTCAAAAATCATACTAATAAATGCCCCATGTGTAATGGTTATTTAATACTGAGAGAAGGAAACTATGGAAAATTTTATGGTTGCTCAAATTATCCTAAGTGTAAATATACAAAAAAATCTTAAAATAATTAATCAATTTAATATAAAGTAAATAATTTAATAATACAATTGTATGAAAAAATCACAAGTATTTTTAGTAAGTCTTGGTATACTAGTTCTAGCTGGTGTAGCCATTACTTCAGTTATCATGGCTAATAAGGTAGACAGAGAAGATAGATTCTCAGTTAATGGAAGTGGCACTGTTTATGCCAAAGCTGATATAGCTAATATATCAATTGGTCTTAGAACAGAAACAATGGAAACTGCCGCTATGGCAACTGAGGAAAATGTTTCTAAAATGAATGAGATTATAAAAGCCGTTAAAGAATTAGGAGTAGAAGAAAAAGACATTAAAACTTCTAATTATAGCTTAAATCCTATTTATGACTGGACTGAAGACGATGGACGTGTGCTTCAAGGATATCAAGTCTATCAAAGTGTTGATTTAAAAATCAGAGATCTTGCTAGCATTGGTGATATAATTTCTGAAACAACTCAAAAAGGAGCTAATCAAGTTGGAAGTATTAACTTCACAATCGATGATGAGTATGAGCTTAAAAATAAAGCTCGGGAAATGGCAATTGAAAAAGCTAAAGAAAAAGCCGAAATAATTGCTTCACAAACTGGCATGAAGCTTGGTGATATTAAAAATGTTATTGAGAATTCCTATACTCCGAGCTATGATAATTATACAAATGCCAAATTACAAATGGAATCTAGTGACGCAATGGGTGGAGGCTCTTCACCGTCAATTGAAGCTGGTCAAAATGAGGTTAAAGTTGAAGTAATGGTAACTTATGAAGTAGAATAATTAGATTGTTATTATTTATTTAATATTTTAAATATAGAAAAAAATTTAATTTTTAGTATTTTTTAATATAAATTTTATGATTACATATA
>JAQICS010000001.1 GCA_027858435.1 Patescibacteria group bacterium
GTGCTAAATGCATTAATGAAAGATTTTACTACATCAAAATTAAGTGCAATAAAAGAAAAATAAAACTAAAAAGGAGAAAGAAAAGGAAGAAGACAAGAAGATAAAAGATGATGATAAGAAAAAGAAAAAGACTAAAAAGAAAAGTAAAAAGAGCAAGAAAAAATCTTAAATAAAAACCAATTAAAAATTGAAACTATTTTAAATAATTATAGCTATGGCTAAAAAAAAGAAAAAAGAAAAGAAGTTTCTTTTCCCTAATTTTGGTATTCGTAAAGAAAAAGAGGCTTTTATTGAAAATTTAACCATGCTACTCTCTTCTGGTCTTAACACTACTTCCACTCTTCGCTCTATTGAAGAAGAAATTAAATCTAAAAGATTAAAAAGGATTGTTAGAGGTATTAGTAATGATATTGAAGAAGGATACCCTTTATGGAAATCTTTAAAAAGGAGTGATATATTTGATCAATCAAATATATCTTTAATTAAAGTTGGTGAAGAAAGTGGAAGGTTGAGTGAGAATTTAAAAATTGTTTCTGAGCAAACTCAGAAAAACAAAGGTTTTCGTTCAAAACTTAGATCAGCTTTAATGTATCCAATTTTTGTTTTAGTTTTAGCCTCTGTTATTGGAATTGGTATTGCTTGGTTTATTCTTCCTAATTTAGCCAAAATTTTTAACAACATGGATATTGAGTTACCAGTTATTACTCAATTTATGATTAACTTAGGAGTTTTCTTAGGTGACTATGGAATCTATGTTGTACCAGCTGCTGTTTTAATTATTCTAACAATCTTTTATTTCGTTTTTCTACATAAAAAAACCAAATATATTGGCCAAGCCATAACTTTGTCAATTCCCGGAATTAAAAAACTACTTAAGGAATTAGAAATAGCTCGCTTTACCTATCTTCTAGGTATTCTTCTTGATGCTGGACTTCCAGTTAGCAATGCTCTTGATTCTTTAATATCAGGTAGCAAAAATGGATTATTTCGCTACCAAAAGTTTTATAAACATCTAAAGATTAATGTAGAAAATGGTTTATCTTTTAAGAAAAGTATTGATAGCTATAACAAGGTTGATAGATTGTTTCCCCGTTCTGTTCAACAAATGATTGTAGCCGCTGAGCAATCAGGAAAGCTTTCAGAAATACTTTTAAAAATTAGTAAGAGTTATAGTGAAAAAGTTGAATCAACTACTAAAAATTTAATGACTGCTCTTGAACCAATAATGTTAATTATTGTTTGGTTAGCAGTAGTCTTTATCGCTCTATCAATTATACTTCCAATTTATAGTTTAGTTGGTAATTTTAATTAATATAATAATGAAAAGAAAAAAAGGCTTTACACTTCTTGAAACAATACTAGTAATTAGCCTTATTGGCATATTGCTAGGTATTTTTCTACCCGCTTTTACCCAACTATTTTTTAGAAACAACCTTGATACTGCTAGTGAAAAAATAAAAACAGAGCTTTATAGAGCTCATAGTTTTGCCAGGGCTTCAAAATATGATTCAAACTGGGGTCTTTATTTAGAGAATAATCAAATTATCCTTTTTTCTGGACCCAATTATACAAATCGTGATAGCTCAAAAGATGAAATAGAGGGATTACCTGGACAATTAACAATTAGCGGATTAACAGAAATTGTATTTCAAAAAAACAGTGGCTTAATTTTAAACCCAGGAGAAATAGTGATTAGCTCTCGGGGAATAAATAGAAGTCTTGGGGTAAATTCTAAGTCTTTAATATATTAGAAATATATTATTTATATTAAATTATTTAATGAATTATTTATTTAAAAACAATCGAGTAAACAAAAAAGGTTTTGCCTTAGTTGACGTTATACTTGGTATAACTCTTTTTGCTATTGTCTTAATTTTCACTGTCCCCACTTTTCTCTACGGTCAAGAGTCAGCAGTTATTGAAGGGAAAAGGCAAAGAGCAATTAAACAAGCTCAGGCTGGTTTAGAAATTGTTAGAAATATAAGGGATAATAATTGGACTGATATCACTCCTGGTACTTTTGGTATACAAGAAGCAAATCCTGGTTGGACCTTAACTGGCTCAAGTGACACCAATGGTGAATTTACTCGTAAAATTGATATTGAATTAATAGATGTGAATAGATATTTAGTTAGATCAACTGTTAATTGGGAACAGAATCGTCAAAGACATGGTGAAGTTTCTTTTGAAACAAGATTAACTAACTTTCAAAAAGAAACCATACCTGAGCCAACTGATTATTTTTATGAAATAACTATGGCAAATGATTGGTTAACTGGATTCTGTGCTGATGTTATTGTTGAAACAGATAGCAAAACAGAACTTGAATGGGAAATTAACATTGATTTAAGTGAAGCTCCTTTTGATGGCGAACCATATGAAGTATGGAATGTGAATTGGGAATATAATGAGCCAATTTTAACTACATCCGGACAAGGTGCAACTCAATATATATCTAAAAATAATCCGGCTACTTTTGGGTTTTGCGCTAATAGATCAGAATTACCAATTGAAATACTTGATGTTAGACCTCAACCAACTGACAATCAAAGTCTAACTGGTCAATCAGTAGATCTTGATCCATACCCTGACCTTCTTGAAGGAGATTTTGTGGTTGTTTTAGTTTCATATAATGGAAGTGGTAATATTGAAATGCAAAAAAATGGTGGGCAAGATTGGAATCCCGTCTTTGATCAAGTTAATAATAATAACAATTTACAAACTAAAATATTTACTACTATTTTTAATGGTTCCTGGCAAGGTGGTAATCCTGTATTTAAAGTAAAAGAAGGAAAAGATTCAATGTCAGTTACCTCATATTATTTTAGAAACACTGATCCATATTGGGCAATTGATACTTGGGAAAATTCCGGAACCTTTTCCGTTAATAGTAATCCTTTTGATATAACTATTAATAGCATTAATACTACAGCTAATGATTCTATGGCTCTAGCTTTCTTTATATCAAATGATACTAATGAATGGTACTTACAAAACCTTGATTGGAATGTTTTAGGAAACTCTCAGTATAGAAATAGTAATGGTGGTATCTCAGTTTCATCAGCCTACAAAGTACTTGAAACCCCTGGTAATACTGGTGATGTAGTAAACAGAGTTATTCCTGCCTCAAATACTAGTGGTAACTGGCATATTTTTTCTATTAATAAATATAACTTTTAAATTAACTAAAGAATATAAATGAGAAATTATTTTATTAAAAAACAAAATAAGATAAAAGAAATAAAAAGAAATAAAAAAGCTTTTACTTTAGTAGAAGTAATGCTCTATACCGCTATTTTAAGTATTTTTCTTTTATCTATGACTTCATTTGTAAACTCCGTTATCGCTGCTCAAGCTAAGAATAGGATAATACTTGATGTAGAAAGACAAGGTGAATATATTAGCTCAATTATTTATAAAAAAATAGTAAATGCAGAAAGTATTAACTATCCAGTTTTAACTACCAACAATTCCCTTTCCTTAAACACCAATGATTCAAATTTAAACCCAACTATTATTAGTATTACAAATAACAAGATTACTATAAAAGAAGGAACAGCTGAACCAGTTAATTTAAACAGTGGAAATATTATTGCTCAAAATTTAAATTTCACTGAAAATAGTTTTGCAAATAGTCCAGAAAATATAAGCGCAACTTTTACTCTTAAAGTAGATAGTGTTAGCTCTAAAGCTGAGTTTAATTACGATCAAGATTTTTATGTTGACGCTAGCAAAAGATATTAAATATGAAAAAAAATAATTTAAAAAAAGGCTACATCACTATTATAACTGTTATAACTATCAGTGCTGTTTCTATTTCCGTTGTTTTGTCTTTAATCTTTAGTAGTCTAGGAATTATTAGCTCTGGTCAAAGCTTAAAAAGTCTAGCTCAAGCTGACGCAGCCGCTAACGCTTGTGTTGAAGAAGCGCTTGAAAGAATTAGACAAGATAACAATTATCAAACAAGCTTCTCTCTATCTGAAACTGATTATTCTTGCCAAGCAGATATTAGTCAAATATCTTCTTCTCAATTTGAAATACAGTCAACTGGGATGAGTAAAGATAGTTATAAAAAAATTAGAGTTACAACAAGTGCAATTATTCCAATTATTACCATCTCTTCTTTTGGAAGTGTAGCTGACTTCTAAAGTATTGGCAGGTTATTTTAAAAATGCTATAATTGATATACAAATAATAAATTAATAATTAACAAGTCCCAGAACCTTAAATTCGGACTACAAAAATTATGAAAAACACAAAAACAAAAGGCTTTACATTGCTAGAAATATTATTAGTAGTAGCAGCAATTGCTATTCTAGCTGGTATTGTGATCCTTGCTATCAACCCAACAAAACAATTAGGTGATACAAAAAATGCTGCTAGACGTGCTGATGTAAGCACAATTCTAAACTCTATTTACCAGTACTCAATTGATAACAATGGTTCATTGCCAAATGATTTAACTGCAACTACAAACACAGAAATTTGTCATTCTGACGCTACTGCAACAACTTCATGTGTCTTCTTAGGAGATTTAACACCTACTTACATCACAGCCATACCTGTAGACCCTGATGAAAATGGAACAGAGTTAACTGGTTACTCTATTGAAGTTTTACCATCAGGTCGCATAAAAGTTAGTGCTCTTAATACATATCCTGACGCTGCAGATGATATCTCAGCAACTAAATAGTAGTAGAAAAATAAGATAGTTTTATCGGCTCCTCTGGATTATTTCAAGGAGCCGATTTATTTAGAAATTAAACAAAATGGCTCTTAAAACTATTAAAAGCAAAATAATTGTTAATATCTCCCTAATAGTTTTTTTGGGTGGTCTTTTAACAGCAATTGCTATTGGCTGGCTATCGTATAATAAAGAGATTGGCTTCGTTAAAGAAAAGTTATTACTAAAAAACAATTTATCTTCTGAAACAATTAACTTATACTTTGAAGATTCCACTTCTTTAGCTAAATCTCTTTCAACAAATGATATAATTGTTAAAATAATTGAAGATGATGTATATGAAAACCCAGAATTATTTTTAAACTTTAGCAACGACAAGTTAAATTTAGAAACAATTGATATTATTGTTTCTGAGACTTTAAAAACCTATAGACTTAAGGAAGACTATGAAGATATAATTGTTACTGATAATTTTGGTGAAATTTATCTTTCAGGATACCCTGAAAAAATACATCAAAACATATCTCATACACCATATTTTAAAAAATCTATTAATGGTTACGGTGCTGTAAATGCAATATATAAGAAAGAAGAAGATAAAACATTCTATTACATCTCTCAACCCATAAAAAACAGCAATAACCAAATTATTGGCACCATTATTATAGAAATGCGGCCCGAGAATGTAAATACTTTACTAAACTCAAATTTAGAAGAAAAACAAAGAGGTTTTCTAGTTGATGAAAATGGTATTATAGTTAGTTCTTCTGATTTAAAAAACTTATACACTAGTTTTGGTAAATTAAATCCAAGTATTCAATCAACTATTAATGAAGAACAAAGATTTGTTAGCAAAACTATTGCCAGTTTTAACTATCAAGAAATCCAAAACATAATCACAAGAGGCGTAAGTAAAACTTTTAATAAAACAGTTACTAAAGGAACTAATGAAATTGTTTTTACAATCAGTCCAGTTGGTAACACTGGTTTTTCTAATATTCTTCAAACCAATTTAAGCCAACATAGAGTTGATGCCCTTAAAAGAGCTGGCACCGCCTTTCTGCCGACAATTCTGACAATAATAGTTATTATTATTTTCCTTTACTTCATTATCTCTTCCCTGCTTAAACCAATTGATAAACTTAAATTAACCGCTGTAGCAATCGGTAAAGGTTTATTTAATTTAGAGAAAAGAATTAAAACTGGAGATGAACTTGAAGCCCTTGAAAATGTAATGCTTAATACTTCCGAGAAATTAAAAGAAGCTCATTTAGAAATGGAGGATAAAATAAAAGCTAGAACATTGGAAATTGAAAAGAAAAAGATGCAGGCTGAGAAAGCCAATCAAGCAATATTAAATATCATGGAAGATATTGAAAAAGAAAAAAATAATGTAGAAGAATTAAATAAAAACTTAAAAAAGTTTAAAACCGCTCTAGACAATACTTCTGAACAGGTATTAATTGCTGACATTGAGGGTATTATTTTATATGCCAACAAAGGAATGGGATATCTTTCTGGTTACGACCGAGAAGAAGTAATAGGTAAAAGTACGGACAAGCTTTGGCGTATAATTGAAGATAAGGCAAAAGAAAAACAAATGTGGAAGACTATTTTAGAAGAAAAGAAATCATATACTGGTGAATTCAAATGTAAGCACAAAGACGGTCATGAATATTTTATTCATAAAACTATTACCCCCATTCTAGATGATGATAATAATGTTTCTTTTATAATTAGCATTGCCTATGACAAAACCAAAGAAAAAGAAATAGATAGAGCTAAAACCGAATTTGTCTCTCTAGCCTCTCACCAACTTAGAACCCCACTATCTAGTATTAACTGGTATGCAGAGATGCTTTTAGACGGTGATGCTGGTAAACTAACTAAAGATCAAAAATCATTTGTAGAAGAGATTTCCAAAGGAAATAAAAGAATGGTTGATTTAGTTAATTCCCTACTTGATGTTTCCCGCTTAGAATTAGGAACTTTTTCAATTGAGCCAGAAATTATGCAAGTATATGACTCGGCTAAAAGTGTTATTAAAGAACTTAAACCTGAAATAAATAAAAAGAAATTAAAGTTAAACTTTGAATGCAAGGAAGATATTCCTAAGATAAATGCTGACCCAAAACTAGTCCGTATCATTTTCCAAAACCTATTATCAAATGCAGTAAAATATACACCAGAAAAAGGAAAGATTAACTTAAATGTATCAAAGAATAAAAAATTTATTATCGTCACTGTTGAAGATAGTGGAATGGGTATACCTAGATCACAACAAGACAAACTGTTTAATAAACTATTTAGAGCAGATAATGCAAAATCATCAGATACTGAAGGAACTGGGCTAGGGCTATATTTAGTAAAATCTATTCTAGATAGCTCTGGTGGTATAATTGACTTTAAATCTGAAGAAAATGTCGGTACTAAATTCACTGTCAAAATTCCAGTAAGCGGCATGAAAAAGAAAGAAGGAACAAAAAAACTAGGTGAATAAACTAAAACAATTCTAATTACCAAAGACTTAAAGAAGAAGAAGAAGAAGAAGAAGAAGAAGAAGAAGAATAAGAATAATAAAAATAAAATAATTAAA
>JAQICS010000021.1 GCA_027858435.1 Patescibacteria group bacterium
AAAGAAAATCATTCGGCTTCAAGAATGTGGAGACTTATGTCAGGAAGCTTATTCTAGGTCTTTTGCCCTTCGCTTTGCTCTGGAGCTATACACACTTTTCAACGTAGAGCCTAGATTTAAGTTAAAGTATGCTTTGTAATAATAAAAGATAAATTCTATTATCCTATACTTGTACTTTAAATAGAAGGGCTTGACAGGCCTTTTTGTTTTGCTACTATATCAACATACATTGATATAGTTTTTTAAACATTATCAATACTTAATAATTAAATATAAAAAATATGAGTAAAGTAATTGACTTAACCAACGAAACATTTGAATCTGAAGTTTTAAATTCAGATTTACCAGTATTAGTAGATTTTTGGGCACCATGGTGTATGCCTTGTAAGATGATGACTCCAACTTTAGAAGAAATGTCTGAAGAGTTGGCAGGGAAGCTTAAAATTGCTAAAGTAAATGTAGAAGAACCTATTAATCAAAACTTAGCAGCTAAGTATCAAATTCAATCAATACCGAATATGAAACTCTTTAAAGGAGGACAAGTTGTTAAAGATTTTGTAGGATTAAGGGATAAGGAAGGATTTATAACTGAATTAAACCCAGAACTATAAAAAAGTTAAAATAAGAAGTATTAATCTACTTCTTATTTTATATCTAAAATTAAAAGTATGATAAAAAAAGATTTATGTGTTATCGGTTCTGGACCAGCTGGTTTAACCGCCGCTGTCTATGGAGCTAGGTATAAAATTGATCAAGTTATCGTCGGTAATTTAGATGGTGGCCTAATGACGACTTCTCATAAAATTTGTAATTATCCTTCGGAAACAGAAATATCTGGTATGGAGTTGGCACAAAAGATGTCTAAGCAAGTTGCTAATTTGGAAGTTGATAAAATAACTACAAACGTTGA
This sequence comes from Patescibacteria group bacterium, assembly GCA_027858435.1. GTDB lineage: Bacteria > Patescibacteriota > Patescibacteriia > Patescibacteriales > UBA12465 > UBA12465. Next base: position 911 of record JAQICS010000021.1, read on the forward strand.
AGATATCGAAAAAAAAGATGATTCTTTTATTATTAAGTTATCTAATAAGGAAATAATTGAGGCTAAAAACATTATTCTAGCTACTGGTACAATTCATAATCATTTAGGAATTGAAAATGAAGAAAAATTGGCTGGTAAGGGAATATCATATTGCGCTACTTGTGACGCCATGTTCTATCGTGGTAAAACTGTAGCAGTAATTGGTGGAAGTGATACTGCTAACACTGCTTCACTATACCTAGCTAATGTAGCTGATAAGGTTTACCAAATATATCGAAGATCGGAATTAAGAGGAGAAACTGCTTGGATAGATCAAGTAAAGAAAAATAATAAAATTGAAGTAATATATAATGCCAATGTTAGAAAAATAAACGGGGAAGAGAAACTAGAATCGATTGAAATTGAGGAAAATGGAGAAAAGAAAAATATTGAACTGGATGGTATGTTTGTGGAAATTGGTTCAAAACCGGATACAAATTTAATTGAAAAATTAAAACTTGAAACTGATGAGGCTTCATATATTAAAACAAAGCCTGATCAAAGTACTTCAATTTCTGGAGTCTATGCCGCTGGTGACATAACTACTAATTCAGATAATTTTCGTCAAATTATTACCGCTTGTTCAGAAGGCTCAATTGCAGCTAAATCTGTATTTGAAAAATTACAGAAATAAGATAACAATAATATGGAAAAAGCTAATACATCCACAGACTTTATTAAAGCGATAAACGATCAAACTAGATTTAAAATATTAAAATATCTTAAACAGGAATGTTGTGTGACTGATGTTTGGCAAAAATTAGACATCTCTCAAAACCTAGCTTCTTTTCACTTAAAAGTATTAAAAGATTTAGGTTTTGTAACTGCCAAAAAACAAGGATTAAAAGTTATTTACTGCGTAGATAAAAAGAAAATACAAAAGGCTATAAATGATTTAGAAAATAAACTACTTTAAGTAAATTGTTTATATAAAGAATAGGTATATTTAAAACGGACACGAAAGTGTCTGTTTTTGGAATAAGAAATTTATACCAAGGTAATTTAGAGCCTTTATGGTAATGCCAAAGGATAAATTACTTGAAATTAAAAAATGACAAGAAAAAGGATTTAAAGTAGCAATGATTGGAGATGGTATAAGTGATGCTCCTGCCTTAGTTCAAGCTGATATCGGAATCTCTATGAGCACAGGGACTGACGTAGCAATTGAGTCAGCCGGAATCACTCTATTAAATGGTGATTTGTCAAAACTAGTTAAAGCTTTTAATCTTTCAAGAAAAACAATGCAAACGGTTAAATTAAATCTTTTTTGGGCTTTTATATATAACGCTATTGGTATTCCACTAGCAACTGGATTATTTTATCCAATATTTGCTTGGATGCTTCCACCAGCTTTTGCTGGATTAGCGATGGCTTTTTCCAGTGTTTCTGTGGTTTTAAATTCTTTAGCTTTGAAATACAGAAAGATATAAACTTACTCATGTTTTAAATTGCTACTAAGATATAGGGAACATTAAAATAACCCCCCTAAATTTGATGTTTGTTTTTTTAATAGACTTTTTTATACTTATTTTATGTTATTAATATTTATCACAAAAATGTAAAAAAACTGACTTGACATTACGTAATTGATACATTATAATGTAAATATTACAAATAATTGTAAAAATATTAATATGATAACAAAAATAAGAGTTAATAATTTCTATTCAATCGGAGAAGAACTGGAGATAGAATTTACAAAAGGAGGAACAAAAGAAGAGAAGCACGGGGGTTATTTTGTGCATGATAAATTAAATAAAATATCTTTAATTAATGGCTTTTATGGTGCTAATGCCAGTGGTAAAAGTAATGTATTAAAAGCAATGGTTACTATTATTAGACTTATTTTTAGTGTAAATAATTTTAAGGATATTGCTAGCAATTCTTTATTGTGTCGCCCTAATATGTTTAAGGAATTTAAAAATAAGCCGACAAAGTTAGGTATAGATTTTTTAATTAATAATAATTATTATAAGTACGATTTAGAAATTAAAAATGGCAATAAAATAGTTAGTGAAAAGTTATATATAACAACACTTGATAAATCCTCTGCAAAACCTAAAAATATTTTTGTAAGAAATACTAATGGCATTAAATTTGGAAAAGAATACAAAAATTATGAAAATTATTTATCAGTAGCTGATATTCAGGATTATCAAACTTTTATTTCTCATTTAATAAACAACGTTGGCGCAAAAGCTTTGGTTGATTTTAAAGATTATATAAAATTGAATCCTTTCTTTCTTAAAACAGATAGCTTTGATATTGGTATGCCAATACCGGCAGCTATTTTAAAAAGCGCATATATAATTAATTCATTTAATGATAAAAAAAAGAAAGAAGCAATAAAATATACTAAAGAGATAATGAGTTGCTTTGATGATACTATTGAAGATTTAGAAATAAAGAACGAAAGTAATAATAGTATTTCTATTAAAGTTAAGCATAAAGATTTTAACAATAGTATTGAAATGGTTGATGAGTCTGCCGGAACAAGGGAATTATTTTGTCATATATACAATATCTTAACAGCTTTTAAAAGTGGTGGAATTGTTATTTATGATGAAGCTAATAGATATTTTCATCCTGAAATAGAATTAGTAATATTATCACTTTTTAGGAATAAAGAATTTAATACTAAAAATGCGCAATTGTTTTTTGCTTCTCATAATCACGATACAATGGATTTACTTGACATAGATCAAACATTTATTGTTGAAAAAGAAAATTCATCATCTATTGTATATAAATTATCAGAAGTGGAAGATGTTAAAAATCGTGATAATATAAAGAAGAAATATAAACTAGGTATGTTTGGTGGAGCTCCTGATGTTTCATTGTTTGACTACAAATTAAAACAGTTGTTATGAATAAAAGAAAAAGGAAAATAAAGCAAAAGTATTTAATTATTCCTTTTTGTGAAGGTGAGGCAGAGGTTAATGTTTTTAACTTTTTAAAAATTACATATTCAAATAAAATAATAAAATTCAGAAAACCAGAAAACTTGAATGGAGTTCGAGATTTTAAAGAATTTAAAAGAAAATACTACAAATGCATTAAAGCATTTAACTTAAAACCAGCTAATGATTATAAAAAAGTTGGTTTTTTATTTATTATAGACAATGACTTAGAAGATTCTAAAAAAATTGAAAATTTTATTTTAAAAGAAAGGTGCTTAGTTCAGTTATTTAACCCAAATTTAGAAGGATTAATACTCTCAATAATTGGAAAAAAACAAATTTGCAGTACTGATAAAGAAAATTTTAGAAAAAAATGTAAAGTAAATTTTGAAAAACATTTTAAATGCGAAGCCCATAAATTAAAAGAAAATCAATTAAATGATATTTTTTATAACACTAATA
>JAQICS010000032.1 GCA_027858435.1 Patescibacteria group bacterium
CTAGAATAGAATTTACTAGTAGTTTTTTAAATCATCTTTTAATTTAAAGATTTAAGCGTTTTTAGCGTTTAAAGCAGAAACAACGGCAGTTGTTAATATACCAGCAGTAGCAATTAATATTGATTGCATATTTCCGCTGCCTAAAGCTACACCAGCCCCTACGGAACCAACTACTCCTAAAGTAGTTACAATTTCTTTAACATTATCCCATTGCTCTCTGAAGCTAGAACTTGATTCATATTTTTCTTTAACTTGTGAATTATCTACACCTTCCATTTCCGCGGCTAAGCTTTCAATTTCTTTAATATTTTCTTTTGTTTCTTCTAGTTGCTCTTTGCTCATTTCTTCTTCCACTGCGCCTTCAATTTCATTTTCATTTAATTCTTCAACCTCATTTTCGTTTGATTTTTCAAGATTTTTTTCTTTTTCTTCGCCAGGATTTGGCATTTTTTCAAAATCCATATATTTCTATATTATTAGTATTTAATTAATTTAAACAATTACTCATCTAAGTCTTCTTTAATACCAGACATTAATTCTTTAAAAGCTTTAGTAAACTGAGAAATCTCCTCACGAGTTGCTTCTTCATTTTTAATTTTCTCAGCAATTGTTTTCATCTCTTCATTTGTCATATAATTTTATTTAATTTTTAATATTTTAAAGATTTTACAGTTTAATTAAGCAACAGCTTGATTTAAATCTTCACTTTCTTCTTGCTTGTTATTCATTCCAGCTTTTTCCATTTTAAGCTGAGTAACAGCTCCTGAAATAGCAGTTCCAAAAAATGAAACACCCATTACTATCTCATTTACAATTCCTGGTACATTTTCCGCAATGTTTGTCGCATCAACTCTTTCGGTAAATGAAAGAACAAGAGCAGCACCAAATCCTAAAGTAGGTAAAACGCTAGCTGCTACCTTAAGTTTGTTTTTTAATTCTTCATTCGTTTCTAAATTTTTAGCCACTTTTTCTGGATCAATTTCTTTAATCTCGTTTGCTAAATTTTCTAAGTCTTCGATATCATCTTCTATTTCTTCAAACTTTTTTTCATTCTCTTCCTTATTCTCTACATTTTCCATTTTTTCTTCCGCATTCTCTATGTTCTCTTCACCTTCCATTTGTTCTAAGTTTTCTTTTTCTTCTTCTTGCTTTGTTTCTTCTTCTTGCTTTGTTTCTTTTTCATTATTTGGATGAAACATTTTTTCAAAAAAATTCATATGTTTTGTAGTTAGATTTTTAAATTATTAAATAATGTGGCTTATTCATTTAAGCCATCTTTGATATCAGTCATTAGCTCTTTAAAAGCTTTGGAAAATGCTGATATTTCTTCAGGGCTTGCTTCTTTGTTTTTAATTTTTAAAGCAATGTCTTTCATTTCTTCATTTGACATATTGTTAAATTATTAATTAAATTTATCTTCTTAATACTTAAATTATATCTTAAATTGACATGTTTGTAAATAAAGCCCAACTTTTTTAGCCGGGCTTTTACTTTGTTTTGGTTTAGGCAGCTTTGCTTTTACTAGCAATGATTAAATGACTATTAGTCACTTCTACCACTACATTGTTTTTGATAATCTCGTAATGTGTGGTAGCACCGGCTATCATAGCGGCTACAAATGATACTGTAGCCAGCATGATGGCTGTTATGTTACTCATACCGCCTATTCCGGCTCTGATTGACACCATACCGACAACTATAAATAAAATAACCAATAACACCCCTGAAATAACTCTTACTTTTTCTTTCATGATTCTTTATTTTTATTTGTTGTTTTCTTTTATTTTTTAAATAACTACTTTCTCTGTTTCTGTCAATATCTTATCATATAATTATCTTTTTGTCAATAGCTTAGGGTAATGTGCACATACATATTGCACTTTTGGTGGTAATTTAGAGGTATATGTCAAAAACAAACCTAAGTCAATCAGAGATCATATATATAGCTAACTAGAGTGAAATGTATGTACCTTATAGAAAAACTTAGCTCAAATTTAAGCTTATTCATATATTTAAGTATTACAAAAAAAGACACCATTAAGTAATGGTGTCTTTTTGTAACTTATTTATGTAGTGTTTATTTTACTTCTTTCTTCTCATCTACTTTCTTATCTTCTCCTTCCTTCTCTTCAGGGATTGCTTCTTCGTTCTCTACTGGTTCGTCTTCAATTACTCTTGGCTCTCTAACTGAAACAACGATAGTATCTAAGTACTCAGTTTCAAACTCAATTCCCTTAGGAAGATTTAAATCTTCTAATCTGATAGTATCATCAAATTCTTTAAGAGGAGTAATATCAACATCAATGTGATCTACTAAATCAGATGGAAGACAAGAAACCTCAACTGAATCAAAATCTTTGATAAGCATAGCATTTAATTCTTTGACTGCCTTTGAATCTCCAATATAATTTAAAGGGATTTCAGTTGTTAACTTATCTTTCATATTAACTTGGTAGAAATCAATGTGTGAAACTGTGTGTTTAATAACATCTCTTTGGATGTCTTTAATTAAAACCTTTAGTTTTTCTGAATCAACTTCAAGATTAATTAAATTTGACTCACCAGCTTCTTCAAAAAGTTTTTCAAATTCATTTTTCTGTACTTTTAAAACTTTATTATCAATTCCTTTGCCGTATAATACAGCTGGGATTTGATCTTTGGAGATTTTTTCTCCAGTCTCACGTAATTGTGCACTTAATTTAAATTCCATAATTTTAGTAATTAATTTTTGATTTTATAATTATATTCTCCATTATACCAACTAAGACCAATAATGAAAGCAAAGCGCTGCCGCCATAGCTAACAAATGGTAAGGAAAGGCCAACAATTGGAACAATACCTATATTCATACCAATATTAATAAACATTTGAATAAAAATCAAGCCTAAGGCTCCAATTATTAAGTAAACACCAAAATCATCCTTTATTTTCGGTAGTATTGTAAGTCCTCTAAAAAAGAAGACGGAGTAAAATAAGACAACTAAAGACACTCCTAAAAATCCTAACTCCTCAGCAATGACTGAAAAGATAAAATCATTTTGGGCTTCTGGTAGAAATTTTAACTGTGATTGTGAGCCAAATCCCACTCCTTTTCCTGCTATTCCGCCTGAACCAATGGCTATCATCGCCTGATTAACATTATAACCTGATTCAAGAGCTGCTTCAGAAGGATTTAAAAATGTTATAATCCTATCTTTTTGATAATCCTGAAAAAATAAAAACCAAGCCATTGAGGATAAGAGGGCGCCAACTAAAAATAGGGAGATAAAGTATTTTTTAGAAAATCCAGCCGCTAACATCATAATCAACCAGATAGCAAAAAGCATCATAGCTGAACCAAAATCTGGTTGAAGTAAAACTAAAACAAAAAGGACAGATGTTAAGAAACCGGAAATGAAAAAATGCCTAAAGGTTTTAAATTTTGAAGAAAGTCCAGAAAAATAGGTAGCCAATATTATTATTAAAGAAACCTTCACTAACTCTACTGGTTGGATTCCAAATCCAAAGATATAAAACCAACCCTTAGTTCCTCTAAATTCTTGACCAAAAATTAAAACAAAAACAAGAATTAATATTGAAAGTAAATACCAGTATTTACTTAAACTTTTTAGAAAATAAGCATCTACAAAGGTAAAGATAAATAATAGTAATATACCAATTGATGAGAAAAATAATTGTTTTTTAAAGTTAAGTGAATCTAGCTCTCCTTGTCCAAGTGAAATACTATAAATTTCTACTAAACCAAAAGCAATTAAAAAAATAACTGAAAAAAATATAATCCAGTCAAATTTTTTTAAATATAGCTTTATTTTATCTAACATAAAACAACTTATTCACCTTTATAGGCAGAGTAGATATTACCATTTAAAACATTTAATTCTGCTACAATTTCTACTCCAGTACCATTTCTTAAATCTCCTGGCCAACTTAAATCAATATCCTTGCTTTCACCACTCTTAAACCCGTCTATAACATAGCGATTAACACCAATTATATTTAAACCATTATAAATTAAAATATTTAATGGTACTTCATAATATCCATAAGGAGTATTATTTGTAATAGTAAAACTCAAATTATTTAAATCAATAACATTTGAAACTCTTGATGAAGCTGGTGAAAAATCAAGTTCTGTTATAGGAAAGTTTAATCTTTTATTTTTAAATACTTCAAAATCTGGAATTCTTTTATTATCAACTGATTTAAAAGAAACATCTCTTAATTCAATTTCTGGTAAACTACCACCAGCTAGTAATTCTATACCAAGAGAAAAAATATGTTTTTCCTCACCTGGTAAGACAAAACTCTTTTGACAATCTATATCCTCCTTGCCTCTTGTAAAACAATAAGTGAAAGTAGAGTTATAATTATCATTGGGATTTAAAACAGCTGCTACTAAATCATCAGAGTTAACACTACTAAACCTAGTTACTCCTGATAATTGAAGCTTTTCTGGTTTTGACTTATTTTCTAGAATAAGATTATTATCAGTAGTATTTTCAACAGGATTATCAGAATTAAAATAGACAATTAAATTGTAAATTGAATATATAAAGAAAAATGAAGACATAATTATTAGAAGAATAATTATGGTGTTTACAATATTTTTCCTATTCTCTGCTAACCAAACGCCCCACCTCATCCTTTTAAAAGATTTTTCATTATAATACTTAGAAGATATATAGGCGTCTTCCCTCTTTTTGTCCTCTTTTTCTTCTTCAATTTTAACTTTGTCGCTTCTATCTGAAACAACTTGACCATCAATCATAACGCCGTCATTTTCATTATAATCCTCGCCAATAGCTAAAAAGTCGGCAGCGTTTAAGATTTCAGGATCAATTTCTGGTTTATTTTTTTTATTTTCCATATAGTGCTATAATATTCTTATAAGAAATATATATTTCTTTATTATAATAACATATTATATTAAATAGATAAACAAATTATATGAAAAAAATCAATACCCCTCTTGATGTGCCTAAAACTAAAAAAAAGGAATATGAAAAGAATTATCGCCTATCCACTAATAGTAACGGAAACATGTTCCTAATTGCTGGTGATCAAAAAATAGAACACTTAAACGATGATTTTTGGGGAGCAAATATTAGTCCTGAAGATGCTAACCCAGAACATCTCTTTAAAATATCTAATGCTTCAAAAGACGGAATACTAGCCACTAATCTAGGATTAATTGCTAAATACGGAGAAAAATATAGCAAACAACCATATATCGTTAAAATAAATGCTAAAACAAATATTGGTCCAAATGAAGAAAAAAATTCTAGTAAACCATTATGGGATGTAGAAGATGTAGTTAAATTTAAAAAGGACAGTGGCCTAAATATAACTGGCATTGGCTACACTGTATATCTTGGACATAAACATGAAGGTGAACTATTAAGAGAAGCGACTCAGGCAATCTTTAAAGCTCATCAAAATGGCCTCATATTCGTTTTATGGATGTATCCTCGTGGAAAAGGTATAAAGGAAAATGATATACACACTATCGCTGGTGGAGCTGGTGTAGCAGCATCATTGGGAACTGATTTTGTTAAAGTTAAATATCCATATCACCTTAAAAACAAAAAAGAAGCAGCTGAAAAATACAAAGAAGTAATACAAGCAGCCGGTCTTACTAAAATAATCTGTGTTGGTGGTAGTCAAAGAAAAGAAAAAGATATTATTGACTTTCTAAAAATTCAAATTAAAGCTGGAACTCATGGAATAGCAGTTGGTAGAAACATGCACCAAAGAGACTTAAAAGACTCAAAAGTTCTAGCTAAAAAAATAGAAACCGTCTTATCAACTAAGAAGTAGCAGTATAAGTAAATAACATCTATTTATTTCATAAAATTAAAAATTATTTAAAAATTACTTAGAAAGCAATAGTAACTCTGGACATATTACGAATAAAAAAAGACAATAATTTAATTTATTGTCTTTTTTATAACTAAAATATTATCTGTATTTTTAACTCCCTAATCTTTAACTACATTAATTTCAATTTTATCAACCAGTCGTGGGGCTTTTTTAATAAAGCCTGGTTTAAAGATTAATTCATAGTCCTTTATTTCTTCCTTTGAGTTTAAAAATGCTTCAATTTGTGGTTCTTTAAGATCAACTAAGTTTTCCTTGTTAATTGGATTTTCATTATTTTTTAAGATCATCTCACCAGTGAAATTAGCTTTAATTTGTGCAGTCTTACTATCACTGTTATAGCTTTGAAATATTAATTTTATATCATCCTCATTAAAGTTAATTAATTCTTTTCCATCTGGGATTAACAAGTTTAGTTTTCCAAGAGCAATCTTTTTTAAATCTTCTTTGTTAAAGAAAGCAACTCGCGCACTTCCTTCAACAGACATTTTAAAGCTTTCTAACTCTTCATCACTCTCGGCTTCTGTACTAGTTTTAATATAATCATTTAAATAAACTGCGGCCATTTCTTTACCTACCCTATTTTCTAATTCATTTTTCCTTTGCTCAATTTTTTGCTCTAACTTTAAATTATATTCACTTTCACTTTCATTTTTAGCTTTGGCTATATCACTAGTTCTAATATATTTTTTCTTCTTTTGTTTGTAGTTAAAAGCTTCTTCACTTTCAGCATAAATACTTTCTTGTAATCCGGCCCATAAACCAGGGATGGTAAAAGTTGTTGACTCTATTGCTAAATCACGGGTTGGATTTTCAGCATAAATATCTACCCATACTTCCCCTCCGGATGGAATATTTACCGCTTCTTTAATTTTAAATTCTTTTCCTTCCGGTGAATGAAGTCTTGTTTCTCTAACAAGTGGTTGAGCTCTACTATATTCGTTTATAAGCTTAACTCTTCCCACAATCTCCTCACCAACATATTCTTCACCACTTGAAGAAAATTCTTTTTCAAAATTTAATTCTAATTCTTCAATAACTCCGTTTATCTCTTCTCTGGGATCAATAAAACTAGCTTGCCTTTCACTCTCAGCTGTTACCACTTTAATTAAAGTATTATCATTTAAATTTTCTGTTTCAGGAATTAAGTTAATTTTTAAACTAGAAAAAGAAAGAAAAAATACTAGAAAAACCAAAACAGCCACAACTGCTAGAAAACGCCAAACAAAACGAGTATAAAGACCTAATCTTCTTTGATCTTTATTTTTGTTTTTAGTTCCTGTTTTCTTTTTGCTTGCCTTAACCTTATCACTATCATCAAATTCTTCTTCAAGTATTTCTTCTACCTCTTCTTCAGGAATATCTTCTTCTTGTTTTTTTTCTTTACTTCTCTCTATTTCTAAACTAAGCTCGCGATAGTATTTTTTTTGATTATCAATTTCTCCTTCACTTAAATGAAACTCACTTTTTTCTGTAACATAATCATCTTTATTTTCTCCATCAATTGGTAGATCCTGAGCACGGTTAGCTAAAACTTCAGGTTCAACATCTTCTTCGGATTTATCAAAAACATCTTCAGCTGAAGAGCGGTAGAATTCAACATCATCGTCATCTTTAATTACATCAACAATAACTGACTTAGCTTTTGATTTAGGTTTTACAGATTTTGATTTAGTTGATTCTTTTTTTTCTTTAGAAGTTGTTTTTTTCTTTTGAGAACTTGATTTAGTCTCACTCTTTGGTGGACGACCTGGTCCTCTTTTTTTTTGTCTTAGAAGCTTTTGTTGATTTAGAAGTTTTAGAAGCTTTAGAAGTTTTGTTTTTTTTCTTCTCTACTTTCTCTTCTTCTTTCTCAGACTTCTTAGATTTTTTTTCTGATTTACTTGTTGATGGCATAGTTGAATAATAAAAAAATAAAAAGATTTTATGATTATCTTACCTAAAGTATAACAGAAATTAGAAAGGGGGACAAATATTTTTTTAGTACTAAATTTTAATCTATTATTTCAAAAATATTTTTAAAAACTTGTCTTAAATAATCCTTTAATTTTTTAGTATTATTTACAAAATGAGAGGTTTTAATAATCTTAGCTTTACCATTTTCAACTACCTTAAAGTATACTTCATTATCACCTATATTTTCAGTAAAGATTTTAATTAAAAAATTTAAATCACCTTCTTTAAGTTCTTTATTAATTGAAATCTTTAAAGGGTTTTCACTTTTTTTCTTTCTTGGTTTTTTTATTTCTTGATTAGTATTTTCCTGATTATTATTTTCTTGATTATTGTCTTTGCTGTTAACTTCAGTATTATTCATTGTTTCTTCTTTTTTATTTAAATTTTCATTATTATTATTTTTAATACTATTATCTTTAGTATTATTTTCTGTTTTAACTTCTTCTTTTTTCTCATCCTTTATTTTACTTTGTTTAGAGCTTCCATTTCTAAAAGAATTAAATTTTCTCCTTCTAAAAGAAGAACCGGCTGTTTCCATGCGCATCTTTTTAAAATCATCAACTGACTTAGCTGGTTCCCTGTGATCAAGTGGTTTAACTCTATCAATTAAAAACTTAACATCACTATCTTTTTCTGAAACACTGCCATCCATGATAACCGCTTGTCCTGGTTGCCATAGCTCTGATGTTTCTTTATATACTTTTGGAAATACCAGTGCTTCAATTGATTTAGTAGCATCTTCAATTTTAGCAAAAAGCATTGCTTCACCTTTTTTAGTTAATATTTTTTTAAAACTTGAAACAATTCCCGCTATTACAATTCCATCTTCGTTGCGATGGGCTTGGAGTGAAGCTAGAGGAACTACATATGAACTTAAGTATTGTCTGAATATATTATATGGATGCTCACTTACGTATAATCCTAATAGTTCTTTTTCCCAAGTTAGTTTTTCGTTTTGCTCAACTGGTGGCGCTTCATCAAGTGTCATTTTACTTAAACCAACAGCTGGAGCGTCAGCAAACAAACTGCTTTGCTTACTATTCTTATTCTTTACCGCTTCTTTGTTATAGCTTAGAAGTCTTTCTAGATTTGATAGCAGTCTTCCTCTTTCTCCATAGTTATCTAAGGCTCCACACTTAATTAAACTCTCTAGTGATTTCTTGTTTAAGTCTTTGTCAGTGATTCGCTCAAGCATGTCAAATATATCTTTATAGGGGCCATTGTTTTTTCTTTCTTCAATAATTTCATCAACAATATGGTCACCAACATTTTTAACTGCCTTTAGACCAAAACGAATAGTATGTAATTTTTCTGACTTATCAATTGGCTTGTTATCCTTAGTATTACTTGAAACTACAGTAAAACTTGCAAAGGACTCATTAATATCAGGAGGCATAATGCTAATTCCCATATTTCGACATTCTTCAATTTCAATTGCAATACGATCAGTGTCACCTTGATCAGCGGTTAAAAGAGCGGCCATGAACTCCACTGGGTAGTGGGCTTTTAAATAAGCGGTTTGATAACCAATTAGAGCATAGCAAGCGGCGTGACTACGATTAAATCCATAGCCAGCAAATGGTTCGATAAAAGAAAAGACTTTTTCAGCTAATTCCTTATATATCCCATTTTTAACACAACCATCGATAAACTTAGCTTTTTGTTTAGCTAAAAGTTCAGCGATTTTCTTTCCCATCGCTTTTCTTAAAATATCTGCTTCACCAGGTGTAAAGCCAGCTAGAGACCTAGAGATTTGCATCACTTGTTCTTGGTAGATTGCAACTCCATATGTCTTATTCAAAATTGGTTCTAATTTTGGATGTAAGTATTCTACCTTTTTCTTTCCGTGTTTTCCGTCAATATAGTCAGGAATCCATTCCATTGGTCCGGGACGATAAAGAGCCACCATGGCAATAATATCTTCAAATTCTGTTGGTTTTAATTCCTTTAAATATCTTTTCATACCAGATGACTCAAACTGAAAGACACCAGTAGTTGCACCCTCTTGAAATAGTTTATACGCCTCCTTATCCTCAAGCGGTAGATTATCGATATCAATTTCATCACCACGTGTATTTTTAATAATCTTTAAAGCAGCTTCAATAATGGTTAGGTTTTTTAAACCTAAAAAGTCCATTTTAAGTAGTCCTAAATCTTCAACTGGATGCAGTGAATATTGAGAAATAATTGTCTTATCAGATGAAGAAGCATATTGAACTGGTACGTATTCAGTTAAGGGTTTAGGAGTAATTAATACACCACAAGCATGAGTTGAGGAATGACGCGCCACTCCTTCAAGTCTTAAGGCATAGTCAATAATTTTTTTAGCTTCTTCTTCTTGATATATCTCTTTAAACTCTGGTACTTCATCTAAGGCTTCTTGGATTTTAGTAAACATCGGGATACTTTTAGATATCCTATCACAATATTCATAAGGAGCATCTAAAACACGCCCTACATCCCTAACTGCCGCCCGAGCAGCCATAGTTCCAAAAGTAATAATTTGAGAAACATGATCATGTCCATATTTTTCTGACACGTAATCAAGCACATCCCCACGTCTGATATCAGCAAAGTCTAAATCAATATCAGGCATTGAGATACGATCTGGATTTAAAAATCTTTCAAATAACAGGTCATAGATTAAAGGATCAAGGTTAGTGATACCAGTTAAATAGCAAACTAAAGAACCAGCTGCACTACCACGACCAGGACCAACCACAATTTTGTGATCACGAGCCCATTTAACAAAATCAGCTACGATTAAGAAATACGCAGGCCAACCCATATTAGAAATTATTTTTAATTCATATTCAAATCTGTCAATAATATCTTTTACAGATAAACCTTCAGGCATCCTATTTTCATCTTCAACCACCCATTCTCCTTTTTCATCTTTTAATACTGAATATTTTTCATATAGACCTTTTTCACAAAGCTTGCGAAAATATGAACCTTCATCATATCCTTCTGGTACTTGAAAAGTTGGAAGCTCAGTATGGCCTAAGTCTATTTCTAAATTACAAGCATCAGCAATTTTAACAGTATTCTCAACTGCTTCAGGAACGTGATTAAAAGCTTCTTTCATCTCAGCATTAGGTCTCATTGAATAATCCCCTTTGCCAATCATAGTCATCCGATCCTTTTCATATATCTTTTTTTTGTTTTGTAAACATAACAAAATATCTTGAGCTTGAGCATCGTCTTTTTTAAAATAATGAACATCATTTGTAGCAACAAGCGGAACATTTAATTCTTTGGAAAACTCTATTAACTTTTCGTTAACCTCCATTTGATTTTCAAGTTCTGGATGATCTTGAAGTTCAAGATAATAGTTACCTTGTCCAAATAAGTCATTATATTCTTTTATTCTCTTTTTAGCCTTATCAAATTTTTTAGCCATTATTAACTGCGGTATCTCACCACCCAAACAAGCTGAAAGAGCAATTACACCTTCATGATGTTTCTGTAATACTTCCCAATCAATTCTCGGTTTGTAATAGAAGCCTTCAAGATGAGCCGTTGAAGTTAATTTAATTAAATTCCTGTACCCTGTCTCATTCTTAGCCAGTAGTACAAGGTGACGACTTCTGGCATCTTCTCTAGTATTTTTGTCATGTCTTGAACCTGGAGCTAAATATGCCTCCACTCCAACAATTGGCTTTATCCCAGCCTTCTTAGCTAATTGATAGAACTCAATTACACCATACATAGTTCCGTGATCAGTTAAAGCAACAGCTGGTGAACCTTGTTCTTTAGCAAAATTAACTAACTCATCAAGTTTAGTTAAGCCATCAAGGAGTGAATAGTGACTATGATTGTGGAGATGAACGAAAGACATTTATTATATATTAATTTATATTTTATTCACAAATAATTTATTTGTATAATTTTAGTTTAATACAACTAAGATGCTTTGACAACTTGACAAAATTTATAAAAAAATATAATATCCTAGCATCATGTGTAGCGTTTTTCCTAGCCTGGATTTTGGTCTAACGATAAAACCAACTTCTAAGAGTCCTGTTATTAGGATTAAGGTAAAAAATGGAAGAACCTCCTATCGGTCAGCATCTAAAAAACATTCAAATGCTCAGATGGCTGCGGGGTCTGAAAAACCCTAAAAAAGGAGGTTTTCCTATTAAGTGCTAATGCACAATGAAGTTCTTTTTTTAAGTTTTAACTGAGCGCCCATTAACCTATTTAAGGTGGGCGCTTTTTTTTATAAAAAAAAGGAGCCTACTTTAAGCTCCTTGGTTAACACTGTTGAGTTAGTTTAAATAAGAAAGGTTTTAACTTAATTTTATCCAGTAAGAATAAAACTATACCGGGAATAATACAGATAATAATAGTACATATTGTTACAATAACAAAGAACACACCCATTATCATTTTTGTCCAAAAACAAATTGAGAATATCTGTTTTAAAAAAGATTTAACTTCCTTAAAAATAACCTCTTTCCAGTATCTTTTACTAAACAAACAATCAAAAAATCTTAACACCCAAAATAATACATTTTTAAGTATACTTTCCATTTTCTGGTCCTCCTATTTAAGTTTATAATGTACGATTTAACCTTTTATAATACTTTAATTTTTGATTTTTGTCAAAATATCATTTAGGTCTTCATCGGCAAAAAAATCAATAATTATTTGTCCTCCTTTTTTCTTTCTTTTAATTTCAACCTTAGAACTTAAATATGAAGAAAGTTCATCCTCTTTATTTTTATCATGTAAATCCTTTTCTTTAATCTCCGGACTTCTATTTAATCTTTTAATCTCTTTCCCTGTTTCAAGCACTGTTAGATTGTGTCTTAAAATCTTCTTTAACATATTAACTTGCTTAGCCTCATTTTCAATGCTTAACAAATATTTAGCATGAGCTTCAGATATCTTACCAGCGGCTAAGGCTGACTGAGCTTCAGTACTAAGACTTAATAGTCTAAGCGCATTAGCAATAGTTGATCTAGCTTTACCTAATTTAATAGCTGTTTCATCTTGAGTTAAGTTAAATTCATTCATTAGCTTTTGATAGGCAAGAGCGCTTTCAAGAGGGTTTAAATTTTCTCTTTGCAGGTTTTCAATTAAAGCTAATTCAAGCTTCTCTTGTTCCCTTTCTTCCCTTACAATAACTGGTACTTCTTTTAAGCCCGCTATTTTAGAAGCTCTAAGTCTTCTTTCACCAGCAATTAATTCATAGCCTTCTTCTTTAGGAGTTACAATTAATGGCGAAATGATTCCATGTTCTTTAATAGAATTAGCTAAATCATTTAAGGCATTTTCAGAAAATTCTTGTCTTGGTTGTTGTGGATTAACACTAATTTCTGATTGCTTAACCTTTAATATCCTATCAAAATCATGAACTACAACTTCTTCATTTTTTGAATCAGAGTCATAGGGGTTTTTTCCATAAGTAACTGTTTTTTTGGGAATTAGAGAACCAAGTCCTCTTCCTAATCCTTGTGGCATATATCTAAATTATTTATTATTTTAATTATTTCTCTTTTTCTTTTTCAATGTTTATCACTTCTTTAGCTAAGCTTTTATAAGCTTTAGCTCCTTTAGATTTAGGATCATAATGTAGTATTGAACGACCATAACTAGGAGCTTCTGCTAATCGTACTGTTCTAGGAATAATTGATCTAAAAATATGATTAGGAAAATATTGGTATAATTCATTCATAACCGCTTCTGATAATTTATTCCTTTTATCAAACATGGTAATAACTGCACCCATAATGTTTAACCCTGGCTTTAAGTTACTCTGAACCAAGCTAATTGTCTCAAGTAGTTGACTTAAACCCTCAAGAGCATAGTATTCACTTTGAATTGGAATAATTACTTCATCAGAGGCTGAAAGACTGTTTACAGTTAAAAGACCAAGAGATGGTGGGCCATCAATGATTATATAATCAAATTCATCCTTTATTTCACTTATCGCTCTATCTAATCTAAATTCCCTATCAGAAACTGAAACAAGTTCAACACCAGCACCAGCTAAATTTAAAGTAGCCGGGGCAATTTTTAAACCATCTTGAACTGTTCTTTTAATTATCTCATGCATTGCTTTGTTACTAACCAAAGCTTCGTATATACCAAATTCTAAGTTTCGATGATCAAAACCCAGACCAGAAGTAGCGTTAGCTTGTGGATCAAGGTCTATTAAAAGAACCTTCTTTCCCAGCTCTGCTAAATATACTGATAGATTAACTGAAGTAGTTGTCTTACCAACTCCTCCTTTTTGATTCACAATTGAAATTATTTTTCCCATATATAAATATTTTCTGTTTATGTTTATATTATATAGTATATTTAGATATCTGACAATTTTTTTATGTTTTGACAAAAATAAATATATTACGTATAATTTGGAAAAGAATATTTAAGCCGCGATGGCGGAACTGGTAGACGCACACGACTCAAACTCGTGCGGAGGAAACTCCATGAGGGTTCAAGTCCCTCTCGCGGTACAAATAAACATAAACAAGAGATTGTTTGTGTTTTTTTTATTTAACTCTTTACATTTATTTATTTTTATGTTATAGTAAAAAGTTAAAATTCGAACCTTTAAAAACAGATTTAAAATGAAAAAAATTCTATTAGTATCATTACTGATAATTTTATCAGGACAAATTTTTGCCCAGATTTCTATTTATTCCAATTTTACTGGAGAAAGTTTAAGACCTACCGTAATTATTGCAAACCAAAAATCTTTAAGTGATTACGGAAGTTTTGGTTTAAACTATTACACTTTAGTCAATCAAAATTGGGCTGAAGTACAAGTCGGTTTTTACAAAAACAGTTTTGACTGGTTAAGCTGGGGTTTCAGTCTTGGATTAGAGCAAAATGAGAAACCACTTCGCGCTGGATCAATGTTATGCCTATTTAATACAAAAAACACCTTTTTAGCTCTTATGGAAAAAGGTTATGGCAGAAACAATTACTGGTACGACATTACCGCTTGGCACAGATTCAACTCTGATATTAGAATTGGTTTTAGAGCTTGGCGTTTTACTGGTGTTGGACCAATAATGGAATTCAGTATTCCAAATTCAAATTTGAGTTTATGGTTTATTCCAGCTTACGACTTTGAAGCTCAAGACCAAAATATTGTATTTGGTTTAAATTACTACTTGTAAAAATTACAAAAGGACATTTAAAAAATTAAATGTCCTTTTTTTCTTTGTCTCTTTCTTCTTTTGTTTATTCTCTTTCTTATTTTGTTTATTCTCTTTTTATACTTTATCCTACTTACTTCTTCTTTGAACTTCCCTTTAATTGACCACAGGCTGCTCCAATTTCTGCACCATAGCTTTTTCTAACTGTTACCGCCACTCCTTCGTTTTCTAGTATTTCTTTAAACTTATCAATCCTTTTTTCACTAGATGGTTGAAATCTACCAGTTGAATTATATGGGATTAAATTAACCATGTATAATGGTTTTTTCATTAACTTAACTAGTTTTTCTGCATCTTTGTCACTATCATTTACTTCCTTTATCATTAAATACTCAAACATTACTCGTCTATTTGTTTTAAGGATATATCTATCAACCTCTTTTAATATTTCATGTATTCTATACTTCTTAGCAACTGGCATTAAATCACGACGCAAGTCATCATCAGCAGCGTGAAGTGAGATAGCAAGATTAACTTGAATTTTCTCACCAGCTAGTTTTTTAATCCCTTCAGTAATACCAGCAGTTGATACCGATAGTCTTCTAGCTCCAATATTAAAAGTTTCAACATCGTTTAAAAACTTAACCGATTTGATAAACTGAGAGTAGTTTAGAAATGGCTCACCCATTCCCATGTATACAATGTTGTCTATTTTTTCATCTCTTTCTTTTAAGTATCTTGCCCAGAAAATAACTTGCTCAATAATCTCACTGGATTCTAGATTGCGGGTGAAGCCCATCTTACCAGTGGCACAAAATACGCAAGCTAAAGGACAACCAATTTGAGTTGATAGGCAAACAGTATAGCGAAGTGTGTCATCGTGTTTTTGTCTGATTAATACTGTTTCAATTTCTTGACCATCTTCTAAGGTGATCAGGGCTTTCTTTCCTCTATTTTGACCATCAAAAATTTTAGCTTCAATGTCAAGTGGACATTCATTGTTAAGTTTTTCTCTTAAGTCTTTAGGAAGTACTGATAAGTCTTGCCAATTTGTGATAAAGTCAGAATAAAGAGCTTTTTCCACTTGCTTAAAGCGAAATTTTGGCTGGTCTTGTAGAATGTCTGATAGTTTTTCTATGTTCATATATTAATTATATTATTATTTATTTCTTAATGTGATTTCAATAATTTCTGCTCTAGCTGTAGTTCTCATTGGTGGCCCCCAAGTACCAACTCCACCGTTAACGATAAGGGAAAAATCATCTTCTTCAAAAAGTCCATAGCCATATCCTTTGTGCATCCATTTAGCTGGGAAATTAAAAGGAAAGAGTTGACCATCATGGGTGTGTCCGGATAATTGTAAATCTATTCCCACTTCTTTAGATAACTTAATATTCTTTGGAGTATGAAAAAGAAGTATATTTGGCTTATCTTTTCGGTAATTTTCATGTCTTAATATATCTTTTTCCAAGTTTGAATCTGTTTCAAAGGTATAGTTAATACCAATTATTTGCAAACCATCTACCTCAACTAACTTATCATCTAGAAATATTACATTCTTGTCTTTAAGTATTTTTTTAGCCCTATCAAAACCAAGGTATAGGTCATGGTTTCCAAAGCCATAGTATATTCCCTTTTCAGACTTAAAGTTTTTAAGTGGATCATCTAGCCAAGAAAAATTTGCTTCCATGCCATCAAAGAGATCACCGGTGATAAAGACGGCTTCTGGGTTAATACTATTAGTTTTTTTAATAATTCTAGCTAAGAATTTTTCACGATAAATTGGACCAAGATGAACATCAGATAAATGAGCCACTTTCTTGCCATCCCAGCTATCTGGTAGGTCGTTTATATAGACTTCATAACTCTTAATACGAGGATAATAAGCTCTATATAAACCAAAACCTGATAGTATTACCACCCCTATTAAAAACACGGCTCTAAATTGTATTAAGCTAAGACTTAATCCAAAAGATGATAGAATTGGACGAGCTAAAAGAACAATAGCCGCCATTACTCCTAAATTAACTAATATTCCTACCCAAATACTAGAGAAGTAATAATAGTTTCTAGTAAATCCGTTATCAAGTTTGTGAATTAAAAAAGAGGAAATTAGAATACTTAAGAATAGAAAACTTAAAACACATATTAAAATAATATTTCCTTCATTTATAATAAGTAATCTTTGTAGCAAATAATAGGCCAGAATATGGCCACCTAAAAGTACTATTGAGGTAGAGGCAAATATTAAAAGTTGTGTCATAAATATTAGTTATTTATTTTAAACGGAAATTCAGCTAATTCCACTTCTGAACCAGCCTCATTTTCAATTTCTAGTAATCTATTATACTTAGCTGTTCTCTCTGATCTAGCTGGAGCTCCAGTTTTAATTTGACCAGTTGAAAATGCTACCGCTAAATCAGCGATAAAAGTATCTTCTGTTTCACCACTACGATGAGAGATTACTGAAGTTAAGCCATTTTCTTTTGCTAAAAGTATGGTTTTAATTGTTTCAGTTAAAGTACCAATTTGATTAAACTTAATTAAAATTGAATTAGCACTTCCTTCTTCAATTCCCTTTTTAAGTCTTTCAATGTTTGTAACAAACAGATCATCACCAACTACTTGGTATTTGTCTTTTGAAAAAATGGTAAAGTTTTTAAAATTATCCCAATCATCTTCAGCAAAAACATCCTCAAGTGAAATAATTGGATATTTCTCCATTAATTTTTTATAGAAATCTGCTAATTCTTCACCACTTAACTCTTTACCTTCTTTTTTGAGTTCATAAATATTGTTTTTATAAAACTCACTGGCCGCCGCATCAATTGCAAAAGCAATGTCTTTTCCTAAAACATAACCAGCTTTTTCCACTGCCTCAGAAATAAGAGTAAAAATTTCTTCATTACTTTCTACATTAGGAGCAAAGCCACCCTCATCACCAACTGTGGTTGAATATTTTTTATCTTTTAATGTAGTTTTTAAACTTTGATATATTTCAGCACAAAACCTTACTGCCTCTTTCATAGATTGAGCCCCAATAGGAATAATCATATATTCTTGAATATCGGTAGACCAATTAGCATGACGGCCACCATTGGCAATATTCATCATTGGTAAGGGCAACAGAAAAGTGCCATTAAAATTAGGGTTAAATTTTGCTAAATAGCGATACAAAGGCATATTTAAACCCTTGGCAGCAGCTTTAGCTACTGCTAAAGAAACTGCTAATATGGCATTAGCACCAAAATTTCCCTTATTTTCAGTATTATCGGCCTTTATCATTAAGGTATCTATTTCCTCCTGTAAACTTGGGTCAAGACCGATAAGTAGTGGCTTTATCTTCTCTTCAATGTTTTTAATCGCTTTTAAAACCCCTTTTCCCATATAACGATTACTATCCTGGTCTCTTAGCTCAACTGCTTCATAGGTGCCTGTTGAGGCGCCACTAGGGACCATTGCGGTAGCACTAGTATCATCATCTAGGATAACTTTTGTAGCTATGGTGGGATTTCCACGTGAATCAATTATTTCCCAAGCTTTTATATCTGAAATTTTCATACAATTAATCTATTACATTATTTTTATTAACATATTTCTCTGTTCTTTGTACTACACTTTTTAGAACCCTCACTGCTTCGAAAGGATGATCACCGATAGTAGTTTCATCAGATAACATCACCATATCACCTCCATCTAAAACTGCATTAGCAATATCAGAAATTTCGGCTCTGGTTGGATGAGAATTTTTTATCATAGACATCATAATTTGAGTTGCAATAATAGCTGGTTTATCATGCCAATGAGCAAACTTGACTAAATATTTTTGAACAATTGGTAATTCTTCAATTGGTATTTCAATTCCTAAATCTCCTCTAGCAATCATTACCACATCTGATATTTTAATAATTTCATCAATATTTTCTAAAGCTATTCCTCTTTCAATTTTAGAAACCACTCTAATACTTTTTTTACCACCAATTAATTTCTTCAATTTTTCTACATCATTTTTAGTTTGCACAAAAGATAAAGCAATATAGTCTACACCTTCCTTTAAGCCAAACTTTACATCCTTAATATCCTTTGTAGTTAAGCCTCCTTTTTTAAGATTAGTAAAAGGAACATTAATACCCTTGTTTGAGGTTAATAATCCTCCTATTCTTATTTCTCCCCGAATAATTCCATTTTTAATGCTTTGTACGTCAACTTCTAGCTCACCATTAGCCAAGAAAAGAGGTTGTCCTTTTTTGATATCTAAATGAAGGTCTGAATTATCAATAGGGATAATACCTTTTTCATATTTACCTCCTTTTTTAAAAGTAAAAGCTATCTTATCTCCTTCAAAAAACTCTAGACCATTTTCAGGCATTTCACCAATTCTAATATGTGGACCTTGTAAGTCCATCATTATTCTAATATCAGTCTTATTCTTCTTATTATAATCATCAATTATTTTTTTCACCCTTTTATACTGATCATAGGTGGCGTGTGAGAAATTAACTCTAATTATACTAACTCCTTCATCAATTAGTTTTGTTAAATTTTCTTTCGACTCGGTTTTTGGACCAACAGTCGCTACTATTTTTGTGTTCATATTATTTTTATTTAATGTTTTTTATTTAATGTTTTTTTAGTAAATATTTTTATTTATATTTATTTAATCCTTTTTCTTTTTTTATTTACTTTTTTTTCTTTTACACTCTTATCAACTCTAATTATCTCTAACCAGTTTTGAAAGAATTCTAAATTATTTAAAGAAGCTAATCTTTGTCCTAAAGGTTCTTTTAGTTGAAAAAGGTGTTTTAGGTATGATTTAGAATACTTCTTAAGACCATCTATCTTACTACCTTTATTTACAACTGTAAAGTCAGAGATAAATTTTGAATTATTAATATTAAGGGTTTTATATGATTTACCTGTTTTATAGAATAATCGACCATGTCTTCCCTCACGAGATGGTATTACACAATCAAACATATCCCAACCTAATTTAGAACAAGTTAAAATATCCTCAGGCGTTCCAATCCCCAAAGCAAACCTAAGCTTATCCTTAGGGATATATGAAGCAGTCTTATCAATAACTTCAGTTAAAAAATTACCATTTTCATCAACTGGTCGAGCGCCAAAACCATAGCCATCAAAACCAATTTCAACTAATTCTTTAGCACATTTCTCTCGCAAATCAAGTTCTTGCCCACCTTGAATAACTGAAAAAAGAAGTGGTCTTTTTCCTTTTACAATCTTTCTTTTTTTAATTTGTTTTTCATACTCACATTTACATCTTTTTGCCCAAGATATAGTTCTGTTAACCGCCTCTTCTAGTTGTTTCCTGTCATATTCATTTGGGGGACAATCATCTAAACAAACCATCATATCAACCCCAAGGTCAAATTGAATTTGAATAGATTTTTCTGGACTAAAATCATGCCAAGATCCGTTAAGAGGTGATTTAAACACAACTTTTTCATCAGTAATTTTTCCCATTTTGCTATTTCTGTGAATAAGGGAAAATACTTGAAAACCACCAGAATCAGATAGAAGAGGGCCAGAATAGTTCATAAACTTATGAATTCCACCCGCTTTTTTAATTAAATTAATTCCCGGTTGTAGGTATAGATGAAAGGTATTTACCACCATTGCTTTAGTGTTTGTGCTTTTAGCTTCTGAGTTTGACAAAAGCTTAACAAAACCACGAGTAGCATCGGGCATGAAAAAAGGAGTATCTAAACTACCATGAGCAGTTTTTACCTTCCCTAACCTTATTCCATTATTTTTTATTTTTTTTAATTTAAACATTATTATTTGACTAAGCCAGAGTTATTATTACTAGCAGTTTCATCATCTTCAAGTTGTGTAGTTTTAGAACTTGTTTCTTTAATTAAAGTACTTTTGGTTACTGTATCATAGGCGGTTGCGGTTGAACCAGGTGAAAGAATTAATATCTTACCCTCATCTTCAGTCTTTGGTGTTAAGGATATATCAAAGTGAGCACTAGGATTACTTGAAGAAAGAGGCATATATCCAACATTCCAGATAACTTGATTAGAACTTGGATCATAATTAATACTTCCTAAGTCAGTATCAGAATTACCTACGTATTCTACATTATCAGGTAATTGATAATAGGAGACTACATCACGTAACTCATTAATATTATTTTCAATATCCCAATATACTCTAAAAGTTGTAGTTTCACCACTTTCAGGTGGAAGTGGACCAGAGCCAACTGGAATATCATCTTCTGAAAAATACATTATTTTTTCTGAAAAAGAAAAATCACTACTAACATTACTAATTATCTCATTACTTCGACTATTTTCTTCTTCTAATTCTTGGTCATTAATATTATATTGAGCAATTGATCTAATTTGTAGGTCATCCATTAACATTTCATTGTTATATTCTTTTAGTTTAACCGAAAAATTAATCTCACCTTCCTCATTTGGCTCTATTTCTGCTAACTTATCTAATTCTTCTTTTGTCCAAATAATTGAGTTGCCACTTACTTCTCCTTCTGTTTCCATAAACAGGGTATCCCAATCAACTAAATCACTATCAATTATGGCCATAATTGAAACATTTTCATAGGATTTTGAACCCATATTAGAATAGTTTAAGGTATATGACAGGTTTTCTGAAAATCCCACTGCTTGATCAGATTTAGAACCATTTAAAAATAATGAAAGACTTAAATCACTGGAAACTAAATCAGGTTTAACTTTCTCTTGTTCAAAGATATAGTCTTTTTCAGAAACAGTTTTTTCTAAAATAACTGAAACTGAAAAATCATCAACTTCTTCTTTAACGCGGTAATCAAACTCTATCTTTTCATTTATCACCTCTTGATTTAAGCCAGATAATTTCCAACTACGTGAGTCAATTTTTTCTACTTTCAATTCTCCTTCTTCAACCTCTTCTTCACTTGATGTTGAAACATCTAAGTCTATATCTATATTATCACTAAATTCAAAGCGAATTTTAAAGTCTGACATTTGCGAAGAAAATTCTTCATTTTCTTTTTCAGAAAAGATTAAGCTTAATTTATTTTCCTGATTTACAAATATTGCTCCAGCAGTTTCAATATCAAAATTATAGCCAAAGCCACCAGTTAGGATGGAAATGGAATCTTCTTTTTTGAAATGGCTAGAGAATGAACCTGGCTTATACTCTAACTTTGATATAGCTAAATTAACACCATCTGTTTCATTGATAATCATACCAATGATACTAACAGTATTTGTTTCACCGGGTTCAAGGTCGGGCAGTTCAAAGCCATGATTTCCTCTAATTGGATCTACTTCTGCTCCTTTGAAGATAAAGTTATCGGGATACTGCATTTCTAGTTCAATATCTGAGAAGACGTATTTAGTTGGATTATTATATTTTATTTTATACGAGAACTCTTCACCTATATTCACTTTTTCAGGAGCAGTTATTTCCAGTTGAAGAGAACTAATATCACCACTTTCTTGAAAGAAATAGTTATATCCAAAATATGCAGCAACTACAATAATTCCGATAAAAAACAATCTTTTTAGAATAAGAAGGAATATGTTTGGTTTCTTTTTAACATCAAATTGCGATACATTTATTCTTCTTCCTTTTTTATCAGTATAGACATCATGAAGATGAGTATCAATTTCCTTGTCTCTTAATTCCCTATGTATTACTCTTTCAAAATCATCAACTTCATTTTCCTCAGGAATTGGTCTTTCAATAAATGAAGCTAGACCTGATTTCTTGTCTTTCTTAGGATTTATATTTCTTTTTTTTCTGCTATCTTGCATATATTTTTATATTATTTGAGTATTACGGAAATAAATTTATCACTATCAAGTTCTGATAAATAGTTCCAAATGTATCCTTTTTCCTTTATCTTATCACTTCCTTGCCAAAATGCTAAATAGCCATTTTGTTCTTTAAATTTAGCCTCAAATGGATATGGCCTTACTCCAGGTTGTTTTTGAACAAGTAGTGTATATGGGAAAATAATTTCTTGATCTGGGTTTAATTTAAAATTAATTTGCTTAAGCCAAGTATCATTACTAGCCTTTTCTTTTAAGTCATTAATATTAAATGGAAGCTTATACTTAATTACTACTTCATTTTTCTCTCCTGGATCAGTCATTACCCAATTAGCAAACACCGTTTTATCACTATCATTATATATTTTAGTATCACTGTATAAATCAATATCTGCTTCTCTTTCGGAAGCTAAATCATCAAGCAAAATTGCGTAATCATTTGGATCTTCAAAAAGATCATTATCTGGACTTTCAAAACCATTAGCATTAATTAGCTCACTACCATTTGGAACATATACTCTTAACCAGTTAACGTTTCTAACATCAACTAATGGATCTCCTTCTTTTCCTGGATGAGCATACTCTAATGTTAAAGTATTTAAAATACTACCATCATTTAATATTTCTGTTTCTAAATTTGCCTTTCTTTTTAAAATACGATCAGATTTTCTTCCCCCAATATTTGTATCAACTATCATTAAGTAGTCATTTTCAGTTTTTTTAATTTCACCAGCAATTTTAAGTTTTTCAATTTCAGCTTGTAATTTTTCATCAGAAAAATATAGCATCAAGTGTTTTTCTAAAACACTTTCTGATAAAAGAGAAGCAATTTCTGGTAGGTTTTCTCTGTTTAAAGTCTTTGGTAACTCTTCAAGTATTTTAGCCATTAAATCACCAATTATCTTCTTTGGCTTATTCTCTTTATTCTCTTCTAATCCTTGTTTTAGAGAAAAACTAGAACCCTCAACTATAGTTGTTGAAGCTATGTCAGGATTTGATATATCTTTTACAAAACTTGGATCTTCTTTAGCTAAATTGTCATACTCAACTGTTTTTTGGGTTAACTGCCAGAAATTATCGGAAGTAACTATTACCCCATACTCTTCTCTCATATCAATTGGTCCAGTAATCTTAAGAGCACTCTCTACCACAGTTGGAGTTAAAGATATCACTCCATCAACTGTTGGTCCTCCACTCTCAGAATAGAACCACATTAAATGACGAGCAGTTTTAGGCCAATCTGGCCACCAATTTGCATCCCAAAAATTCCAATGCGGATTGACTAAATGAAGTGGCTCAGGAGAAACAATTTTCTTCCCTTGAAGACCAGCTTCAAGATCATAGCTGCCACCAGCTGGAACTTCTAAGTTTCTAATTTTTCCATCCCGAACATCAATTAAAGCGTAGCTTCCTAAAAAACCACCACTAGCTCTAAGTTCAGCGTTGTTTTGAAAAACTAGTAAATACCTTTTATCCATACTAAGGCCTAACACTTCTTTTAAGTTGTCGGCGGAATAGATAAACTTATTTATATTTTGCAAGATAAAGCTACTTTGTTTTTTTAAGTTAAAAAATTTATCCCTATATTCAACGGGTAGATCCTCAACTGGTATTTGAGACAAAACACTGTTTAAATCAGTTGCTAATTTAGCTGAAGTCTTTGCTTCTTCTAAAAAGCTATTTAAAGAAGAAGAAAAATCATTACCTGAAAAAAGATAATCAGTTGCTTTAACTAAACTTGCTCCTAAGTCAGAGGCTAATTTTCCTGATTTTAATATATTTTTGGAATGAGCTGCTAATTTAATCTTTGAATTTGAAGACAAGGATGCAAGTTTAAAAATAACCTTATTTAACTCCTCTAAGTCTTTCTCGGCCTCTAAAAAACTTAAACTAGCTTTTTCAAACTCTTTGGAAGCTGAGTTTAGATTAAGTTTTGAAACTGAACTTCCAGCTTCTTCTAAGTTTTCAATCGCTCCATAGGAATAGTTCATTATCTTGTCCTCTAGACCTTTAAAATCAAAGAAATTAAAAGAATGAAGGAGCTTAATTGGGACAATTAAAAATAGTAGTATTAAGACAAAACTTAAGATTGGATTGCTAAATTCAAACAGACTCTTTTTTTTATGCTTTGGTTTTATTAAAAACTTTCTTTGCTCTAGTTTAATCTTTTTATTAATCCCTTTTATCCTTTTCTTATACATTTTCTTAAACCTTTCTCGTTCTTCAAGTTCAGTAAATAATTTGTATAAAGAAATACTCTTTTTCTTTTTAAATAAATTAAAGAAATTATTATTTTTCTTTTTCTTTTTATCCTTTCTATGTTCTTTATTCTTTACCCTTTCTTCTTTCCTGTGTTCTTTGTTCTTTTCTTTTTCATGTTCT
The DNA here is from genome assembly GCA_027858435.1 of Patescibacteria group bacterium. Taxonomy (GTDB): domain Bacteria; phylum Patescibacteriota; class Patescibacteriia; order Patescibacteriales; family UBA12465; genus UBA12465. The sequence goes on from JAQICS010000032.1 coordinate 25,139, forward strand.
TTGTTCTTTTTCTTTTCTTTTTCTTGTTCTTTTTTTATTACCTTTTCATTTTTATCTTCTTTATTAGCTCTTTTATTTTCTTCTTTGTTAATTGTTTTATTCTCTTCTTTATTATTTTTTTCTACATTATTTTTTACTTCACTTTTTTCATTATTTCTAAAAAACGACAAGAAAGACTTTTTCTCTTTTTGTAAACTATTTTCCATTGCTTCTTTCTTTTTATCATCTTCTACCTTCTTTTTTAAATCAACCACAAAACCAGCCTCATCAGCATAATAGTTATTATTTAATTGTTTATCTTCTTCCCTCATATGATAAACAGTATTTTACTTCTTTTATTTAATTACTTCTTTTATTTATTGAATTTAAATAAATATTTCTTGTTTCACTAGCACACTTACTCCAACTATATTTTTTGATAAACTCCGTGCTTTTTTCTTTTAAAATTTTTGTAAGTTCCTTGTCTTCAATTTTCTTAATTTTATTATATATATCATTTTCATTTTCTGGATCAAAATACATTGCCCCATCTCCAATTACTTCCGGAAGAGATGCTTTATCTGAACTTAACACTAAGCAATTATTAGAAATAGCCTCAAGTGGAGGAAGACCAAAGCCTTCATAAAGTGAGGGGAAAATAAAGGCTTTGGCTTTTTGATATAAGAGTTGTAATTCTTTGTCAGATACGTGACCGGCAAATATAACTTTTGAATTCTCTCTGTCACCTTTAGAATATAGTTTTAGATCAATTGCCTTCTCTTTTAATCTTTTATAGAAATAATCTATCTTACCCGCTAAAACTAATTTTAGAGGATAATTTTCTTGTTTAAATTTAGAGAAAACATTAAGTAAGGTTTCTAAATTTTTATGCGGATAGGCACTTCCGACATAGAAAATAAAGTTAGGGGGGAGTTTATTTAAGAAACTTTTTTCTTCTAATTCTAATTTTTCTAAATATTTTACGTCTTTTTCTTGACTTAAATTTGTAATTCCTTCATAGGTTACCTTTATTTTATCTTTTTTTATATCAAACTCTTCTATTATATCTTCTTTGGTGAAATTTGATACTGCAATAATCTTTTCTGATCTTTTAAGAGCTGATTTAATTACTAGATGATAGGCTATATTTTTAAGGAAATAGATTAGCTTGCTTTTAGTGGTTGCTCTAACGGTGGGGTATCTGGTTAGTATTAAGTCATGAATAGTTACCACAAACTTTTTAAAGTAGAAAATTGGAACATTAAAATGAGGAATGTGAACTAAGTCTAATTTTGCCTTGTATAGATAATATGGCATCATTATTTGCTCTTTTACACTATACCAGGGGCAATTAGTTTTTACTTTTTCAACCTTGTCACCTTCTAAAACATTTAAAGTATCGTAATTAGCAGGTGATAGGAATACGACGTAAGTAAAATTAGAAGATTTATCATCCCTATTTTGCTCTATTATATTGTCTACTACTTCTTGGGTGTAACGACCCAATCCTTTGCCAACTGGACCGTAAAACCTAGCATCAATTCCTATTCTCATTGTAAAACTTTTTTATTTATAATGTTGGTAAATTTGGTGGTGGTCCAGACTTGGAATCGCTACCTCTTCCTTGATAGAAGAAATCTGTATCATCACTATCTTCTAATTCTTTTTCAAATTCACTATCATCAATACTATTCTTTTTATTATCTTCTTCCGTTATTTCTTTTCTAGCTTCTTTTTTTTCTTCATCCTCTTCTTCAAATAATTCTTTTTCCAAATTTTCTGGAGTTGCGTCTTCATCACTATTTATCATGTTGATAAACTCCTCTGATTCTTCCTCATTTTCTACAACTGGAAGTGATGATGGAGCATTAGCTTTCCTACCCGGTGCTTTTTGAATCATAGCTGATTTAACACTTCCCTCAACAGGAAAATGCCAGAGTGTAGCCAACTCTTCAATATTAAACACTCCAGGACTAGGACCGATTGAATCTGAACGACTAGTATATGCTTCAAGTAATCTTCTCTTCTTTCGTAATACTTGTTGTTTAATACCAAAGTATGCACCTTTAGTAGCTGTTCTTTTCATTTCTGGTTTTAAGTTGTTTAGATTAAGAGATATAAATTGTTTAATAAAACCTACAAAACCAGAAACAACCTTTCCTTTATTCATCACATCCTTTTTAGCCATGTAAATAACCCTTATCTTTGCTTCAAATCCTAATTTTGAAGCCTTGCTGGTAATAGCTTCAAGTTTTTCTTTTTCACCTGGTGATAAATCCATCATTGTTTTTGGCTTATCCTCTTTCTTTTCATCTGATACGTCTCCCCATAATGGATAAAGCATCTCTGAAACATCGCCTAAAACTTTAACACCTTTATCAAAAAAATCTTCCTTTACTTTTGTTTTTCTTTCTAGTATTTTATTAATCTCTTTTTCTGAATTCTTAATCCAAGAAAAATCAGTTGGAGCAACAACTATTTGAAACCATAATTGTTCACCTTCTTTTAGAGATCCGCATAGATCCATTAAACTTGCCATTGGGTCTTTAAACTGCATTTCAGAAGGGCCAATTGAATGCTCAAATTCTTGATAGCATTTAATTGGATATGGTTCTGGTGCTCCTTGAATAAATTCAACTCCCCAAAAATCATACTCATCATCAGGGACAGTTTTAGGAACATTATTTACATAATCTTCAACTTCAAATATCTCAGCATCAGGATACTGGGAATAAACAGAAGATTCTACTAAATTACGCCATTCAGCTGGAGTTCTAATTAAAAACTGTGTGTAGCCATCAATTGAAACAATTTCAAAACTAAAAGATTTTTGATATAATCCCAAAAACCATTTTTCAAAAAAACTAATTGAACCATGGGCGCCACCAAAATAGGTGAACATATTTTCCACTGCTTTTGGAGTTTGCTCAATTCCTCTTGGTATATCAATTGCTAGTAGTATAAATTTATGTCCTTCTGACCACTTACCGCGAAGCCGATATAAATAGAGATCTCTTACTCCATATAAAAAAGCAATAGCCAAAAAAGGCCACCCAAAGTTAGCAAAAAAGCGCCAAACTATTTCAGCAGTTGGCAAATTTATAAACCTCTCAAAAACAGTAAAATCAAAAACGATTTCCATATTTTTTTATTCCTTTTAATACTTCTATTTTACCACATTTTCATAAAAACAAAAACCCAGCTTTTAAAGCTGAGTTTTATATTTTTTCTTCTCTATATATTTCTTTATTATATTATTCTTCTCTATCTATTTTCTTAATATATTTTATATTATTCTTTTCATTATTTTAAACCGTAGGTTCCACGACTCTCTAAATAATATCTATTATCAAGGATTAACTCGTTATGAACAGTGGCAGCATTAGCCTTTTTCTTATCAAAACCTATTTCATTAATTTTTTTGGCAATTTCAGTAAAATGAAGTGGTTTACCAAAGTGTTTTAGAACTAAATAAATCTTATCATTAACAGTTTTTGGTTTAATTTCACTCCAGTTAGTAGATCCCCATTGTCCAAACTTATTCATTTCTAAATCCTTAACTGCTTGAATAAGTGAGTATAGGATTTTATTACTATTTATAATTTCTGCTTTATCTTTAAAGATCTTACTTTTATATACTTTAGTGATATCAGTATTTGGCATACTAGCCATTTTTTCCTGATGACGATTATATGTATCAAGTTCTTTTAAGAGCTCAATTAACTCTTCAGTGCTTAATACTTTCTTTAAACTATCAACCTTATTTAAAAGATCATCAGCTAATTCTTTAAAGTAATCAGTTTCTGCATTTTTAATTTTGATAACTGGATTGAATTCATTAGAAGATTTTATATCCTCTAAATCATCACCAATTAATTTAGAAATTAAGAAACTAAAATGATTTCTGTAAATATCCCTATTTTTTTCATATTCAGGAGTATCAGAATTATAATTGTTTTCTAACTCTAAGCAAGATACAGTTAAAATATCTAAAAGAAAATCTTTTCTTAACATTCCTCCATGTTCTTCAAGAAGTTCAGAAATAGTTTCTTTAAGAGTATTAACAGAGTCTTCAATCTTTTCAATCTTTTTAATTTTCTTAATACTAGCTGACTCAATTTGTCGTACTCTTTCTCTAGTTAGATTATGAAGACTTCCAATTTTTTCTAAAGTTTCTCCCTTGCCACCTTTTAATCCATAGCGACGAGTCAGAATATCTTTTTCTCTATCAAGAAGATCAGTGAATAAAAAATCTACAATTTTAATTGCATTTAATCTTGATAATTCTTCTGTTTTTCCTTGGTTTAGGTTTTCAAATATTTTTGACATATATTAAAATAATTGTTTTATAATTAACCAAACTTTATCACATTATTTTGTATTAGTCAAGGGGTAGTAGGCTCTATGTCGAAAAGTGTGTATAAAAATTGTAAAATTTGATTAAATCTACTTTAATATTGGCTACAAAATTATAGAAAGACACTATTAAAAAATAAAGCTTATTTTTTAATAAAATTTTGAAACAATATTTTGCGTCTCTTAAATTATTCAATATTACCAGTATGGTAGTATATAGCTTAAATATAAACCAAATATATAAAATACACACCATTAAAAGCTGTTTTATTGGTATTCTAAAAGGAATTTATTGTGCAATAGTCCGTTAAATCTATACACACTTTTCAACGTAGAGCCGGGGTAGTATATGAAATCATCTTTTTAAGGACAATTTTATTATATTTTTATATTCTTTTAGCAAAAATTGCTCAAATATTAGCGAAAATATGAATAATGAAGTAATTCTTAAGATTATCCTTATTTTATCTTTAAGAATTTGTTTTTTAAAATGTTTTAGATATAGTAAATGTTGATTTACAAAAGAGTACTTTCTGCTTATAACACTGTTTTTCTTCCTATTTTTAATTTTCGATAAAAAATTAGTGCTAAAATTACCAATACTTCTATCATGAAAAATTAAAGAATTGAAATTAGTTTTACATTTAAAGCCATTTAGAAATAGTCTATAGGAAAGATCACAGTCTTCTTTGTACATAAAAAACCTCTCATCAAAGTATTCCTTTTTATCTTTTTTTAAATTAGCAACTTTTTCTAAACTATCTATTTTAAATAATCCAGCTGCTCCACTAGGACCTATTATCTTATCCTGACATATCATATCTAACTTATCATTTTCCATATCATCTCTTCCCTGCATCATATCTTTAAAGCTCAGTCCTGGCTCAAGGGTTAAACCTAGAGAGTCAATCTTTTTTGAAATATCATTATTTTCAAAATCCCAAACTAATATTTTTGGAGAAACTGAGGCAATATCACCATCTTCTCCTATTGTCTTTACCATCTCTTCTATACTACTTTTTTCTAAGAAGGTATCAGGGTTAATTACTAAAAAATAATCACAACCCTCTGAATTAGCTTTCTCTATCATTAAGTTATAGGCAACAGAAAATCCAAGATTTTCTCCAAATTCTAATATTTCTAAATTTAAGTTAGGGTTTTCCTTTTTAAAATTTTCAACAATTTCATTATTTACCCCTCTATCACTTTTTTTACCTTTATTTTCAAAGCTATTATTAAAAGAAAGAATAAGGCTTTCTTTTAAATTAGCTTTTAAAAGAGCCTCTTTTAAGCTAGGAAGGAAAAAGGGTAGATATTTAGCGCTAGCGTTGTTGTAGGTGATATAACCAATGGCTAGTTTCATAATTATATTTTAATATTTAAAAATTCAGCTAGGGCTAAATTATATGGCCGCATTTTCTTTAGCTTTTCATTTTTTAAAATGGAATATTTAGACACCCGAGCGTCTTTTAACAAATCTTCACTTCTAAGTCCTTTTAGATAAACTGGCAAACGTGATATACCAAAAAGCTCAGCTGCTGCGTCGTACCAAGTGGCTGGTTTTTCGTTAACTAAATGATACACTCCAAAAGGAACTTTTAATTCCCACATTCTTTTACAAGCGTGAGCTAAATCAGGAGTGTAAGTGAAATTTGCTAACTCTTCTTTTATCACTTTAAAATCTCTTTTTCCTTCCCTGTATTCAAAAAGAAGATTAGAAAAGAAATCTCTTTCATCTTCATTTTCTGGTCCAGGTGGTCCAAATAATCTTGAATATCTAACGAGATAGAAATTTAGTCCTAATCTTCCTCTCCTTATCAATTCAATTTCTCCTTTAGCCTTTGTTTCCCCGTATTTATTTAAAGGATTAGGAGTCTCCTCTTCTGTAAAATATTGCTTATCTTTAGTTCCATTAAATACTTGATTATTAGAAAAATGAATTAAAATTGAATCGTTTTCTTTAGATATATCGGCTAATTTAGCTACTAATTCAATATTATACTTTACAGCTCTAGCTAATCCATTTTCTCTTTCACATTTTTCTACTTCATTATAGGAAGTTGTATTTACAATTAAATCTGGTTTTAGAGCATTAATTTTAGTCTCAAGGGTTTCAAAGTCTAAAAAACTAATTTCCTCTTTATCCCAAGAGAAAACATCATAATCTTCAGAAAAACTTTTAACCAATTGAAATCCGAGTTTATTTTGTCCTCCTAAAATTAGTATTCTCATATTATTTGACCAATAACTTATCACTTTTTTCAGGATTTATCATCACCTTCTTTATCCCTTCTTCCATCTTCATTCCCCTTGATCCTTTAAAAAGCATAACATCACCAGGTCTTATTCTATCTTGTATAAATAGTCCTGCTTGAGAGCTATTTTCAAAAGAAAATATATTCTTTTTAGCAAAGCCTCGTCTATTTGCTTCCTCTCCAATATATTCTGATTCTTTTCCAACTAGTACTAAAAAGTCAATATCAAGATTATTAATATATTTACCAATTTCCCTGTGTATTTCAATAGACATATCTCCAAGCTCTAAAATATCTCCTAAAACTGCATATTTAAATGACTCATTATCAATTTTAATTTTATTAAAAACCTCAAGAGCCAACTTACATGACTCAGGTGATGAGTTGTAGCTATCATCAATTATAAAGGAATGGTTAATTCCAATTAAGGTATTCATACGACCATTTGGAAGAGAAAAATCTTTTAAAGAAGCAGCGATGTCAATTAGGTTTAAACCAAAGTGAAGACCAACTGAGGCAGCTGATAGGGCGGCATAGACGGCTGATTTTGTAATAACATTATCCATTACAACTGGCACAATTGAGCCATTGTAATTGAACTTAAAATTAAGTCCAGACAAATCGTAATTTCCTCTCTCTAGATTATATTTTAAATCTTGAGCCTTAAGTTCTGCTCCACTATTAAAACCATATTTTAACACTTTAGAACGTGAAAGGTTGGCCATTTGACAAACTAAATCATCATCACAGTTTAAAATTGCTAAACCATTAGCTGGCAAAGCTTTAACTAATTTCTGTTTTTCTTCTTTTATTTTTTGACGTGATCCAAAAAATTCAATATGAGAGTGACCAACTGAGGTTACTACTCCAATACTAGGCATAGCAATGCTGCATAAATAATCCATATCACCTGGTCTATCAATTCCCATTTCTAAAACTAATATTTTTGGATATTTTTTACTCTTAAATATAATTAAAATAATTGCTTTACAGAAAACTGCAAGCCAAGCAAAAATGTTTTTACCAGGTGATATTTGGCCAATAATTGAAAGCGGTAAGCCAATTTCATTATTATAGTTCTTTAATCCACCACTAACCCTATATTTGCTTTTAAGAACTTGGCAAATAACATTCTTGGAACTAGTTTTTCCAACTGAGCCAGTAATAGCAACAACTTTTGGTTTCTGTCGCCAAATTACCAACTTTGCTAATATCTTTAGTTTTAATTGTAATATTTTTTTCATAAATTATTTATTCCTATCTTGTTTTCGGAGACTGATAATACTTGAGGATAAACTCTCCTATATCCTGAAATAACGGTACTACTGAGCTCTCAGCGTACTGCACATCTTTTGGGCTGTCAATTTTAGTTAACATCACAAATCTCGGTTCTTCAATTGGAGCAACGCCGATAAAGGTGTGGACATATTCATTTTGTCTATAACCACCTTTAGAAGCAATTTGGGCTGTTCCTGTTTTACCACCTACATAATAGCCATCAACCTTAGCTTTCGTTGAGTGACCCTTTTCAACAATATTAACAAGCATGGCTAACATTGTTTCAGCTGTTTCTTTAGAAATAACTTGCCTTACTTCCTTAGGATTAGTTATCTCTTCCCTGTCTTCATAAACAATCTTGTCCACTATATATGGCTTCATTAAATTACCTTCATTAGCAATTGCTTGATATGACATAACCATTTGAAGAGGAGTAACGGCAATTCCTTGACCAAATGAAGCAGTAGCAGCATCAATCTCTTTTACCCTATCTCTTAGCAAATTAGCCATATTTCCACTACCCTCTGATCCAAGCTCAACTCCTGTTTTTTCACCAAAGCCAAAATCTTTAACATAAGCGCTAAAGTCCTCTACTCCAGTTTGTTTCATTGCAAATATGGCTCCAGTATTTAGTGAATAATCTAAAACATAATTCATATCCACTATTCCATGAGCACCTTTACTAGAAAAATCAGCGTTCTTAATTGGTTTATACCACCCTTCTATCATAATTTGTCCCTCATCATTGTAAGTAGTGCTAGGTTTTACCTTATTCTTATCAATCGCTGCTGCCATTGTTATTACCTTAAACACAGAACCAGGTTCATATTGGTATAAAACATTAGGATTATTATAGACACTAATATCTTCTACTTCTGAATAGTTATTTGGGTTAAACTTTGGTTCAGAACACATTGTTAATATTGCCCCCGTTTTCGGATCTATGATAATAACGGAGCCGCCAGTTGCCTCGTGTTTTTCTACTGCTTTACTTAATTTATCACAAGCAAAGGTTTGAATATTTCTATCAATTGTTAATACAATATCTGCCCCATCTTTTGCTTCAATATAGTCCCTATCACTTGCTATCATAATGTTTCCGGCTCCAACATCTGTTTCAATAGAACCATATTCACCAAATAATTCTGTATTAAAAAATTCTTCTAATCCATAACGTCCTTTGCCTTCACCATCAACATAACTAACAAAACCTAAAAGTTGTGAGCCAAGTTCATTTTCTGGATAATATCTATAACTACCAACATTAAAGCCAATACCAGGTATTATTAATGTTGTATCTTCTTCCTTTTGCTCTCCAGTATAATATACTTTTCCATTTCTATACTTTAGATCATCAACTGTTATTTCTTTTTTAATATCAAGTTCATACTTTTCATATTCTTGATTATTAAAATGCTCAACTAAAGAGCTTTCTTTTATCTCACCTTCAACTTCATACTCCGGTTGAATAATATAGCTGTATAATTTTAAAAAATTATTTATTTCAATTCTTATATTAAGCGGTTCATACACATCCCCTGGTTTATCAAATCTTTTTAAATAGTTAGAAATTATAGTTTCTTTTGTAGAGGTAGCAATAATTACTTCTTTTTTAATTTCTCTTTCTTTATTTTCTTCTCTAATTTCTTCCTCAAGTCTTGGTTTATCAAAGAAATTATAGAATTTATGGGCCATCTCCTCTGGGTTTAGTACATCTTTTGGAACAGTGTAAATAGTAGCCATATCCCTATTTGTAGCGGCCGCAAAAAAATTCTCTTGATTGTTCTTTTTTTCTTGAAAATATATTCTCCCTCTATCTGGAGTTAACATGCTTGAATACTCGTGTTGACGAGAAGCTTTAGCTTTATATAAATCACAATCTTTTACTTGAAGAGTAAATAATTGATATATAATTGAAAAGCAAAATAAAAAAACAATCGCTACGACAATACGCCAGCGACCTAAACCAAGCTTAGACTTCTTTTTTTTCACCCTGTTTTTGTTTTTTCCTTCCCACATAAAATACTTTTAAACAGGCAAAATATTTGTTTTTATTTCTTAGCTAAAACTTGATCATTTCTAGTTAAATAAATAACATCATTTGCCTCAACCATCTTTAATGAATCAATTCTAGAAGAAAAAGCATAGTATGATTGATTAGCATTAACTTCTTCCTCAAGCCCTCTATTTTTTTCCGCTAAATAATCTACTTCAGTTTTTAATTCTTGGATAACAAAACCATCAACAGTTACTTGATTAATATTAAAAAGATAAAAGCCACCAACTATAATTAGGGCGGTAAATATAAAAGCGTTTAACACCTTTAGAGATGTTTTTTTCTTATCTTGATTACAATGTTTTTTGTTACTGCTCATATTTTTATCTTTTTATATATGAATTGAAAATTATTAAATTTTTTCTGCGCTTCTTAGTTTTGCACTTCTAGCTCTTGGGTTTCTATCAGCTTCCTCTAAGCTACACTCGATTGGTTTTTTAGTTATATTTTTGAAACTACTATTTTTTCTATCTCGTAGAAAATTCTTTACTATCCTATCTTCTCCGCTATGAAATGATACTACTACTAACTTTCCACCGGTCTTTAATTTCTCCTCTGCCTTCTCTAAAGCTTGCTCTAGTACTTTATATTCTGAATTTGTCTCTATCCTTAAAGCTTGAAATACTTTAGTAGCTGGATGAATGTTTGACTTGAAATTAAAGGGCTTAACTTCTTCAATTATCTTAACTAAATCATTAGTGGTTTTAATTCTCTTGTCTTTTCTTTTCTTAACTATATTTAGAGCAATTTGCTCTGCCTTTCTTTCTTCGCCATAATCAGAAAATATTTTAGCTAAATCTTCAACTGAATATTTGTTTACTATATCCTCAGTAGATGGCTCACTTGTCTGAGAGAAAGCCATATTTAGGGGACGAGTACCTTTAAAGGAAAATCCACGACTCTCATCATCAAGTTGTGCTGATGATAGTCCTAGATCAAATACGATGCCGTCAAATTTAAAAGAACGTGGGAAAAACTTATGACTTACCTGATCTAAATTTTTAAAATTACTTTTAGCAAGTATTACATTACTAAGTCCTTTACTTTCTAATATGTCTTTTGCGTTTTCAAGTGCTAAATCATCTAAATCTATTGCTAACACTTTTCCCTCTGGTCCAATTTTTTCCGCTATTAAACTAGTATATCCTGCCCCTCCTAAAGTACAATCTATATAATATCCTCCTTTTTTTAAATCAAGATTAGAAATAATTTCTTCAAGCATTACTGGAATATGAAAATATTTCTTACTTTGTTTATCTAAATTATCCATTTTTAAATCCCTAAATTACCTAATTCTTCAGCGATTGAATTACTATTCTTCTCTGATTCAGATTTATATTTAACCCATGCATCTTCATCCCATACTTCTAAATGATCATATAGTCCAGCCACTATCACACTCTTTTTTAAATTTGAAAATGATCTTAAATATTCTGGTAGGGTTATTCGTCCTTGATTATCAAATTCTAAGTCCATAGCTCCAGCTAACATATGACGACTAAAGGCTCTAGCTTTTGCTTGGCTAATTGGAAGCTCTGATAGATTTTTGGCAATTTTTAAAAACTCATCTTTTGAATACAAAAAAAGGCAACCATCAAGACCTTTAGTCGCGACTGCGCCTTTCTTTAAAACAGAACGAAACTTAGCTGGAATAGCCAGTCGTCCTTTACTATCTAAATTGTGTCGGTATTCTCCGATGAACATATAATTATTATTTCACCTTAATTCCCCACAAATCACCTTACGAGTTTAATTATACACCACTTATACCCTTAGGTCAACACTTAGTGTTTAGCTAATATAAGCAAAAAATTAAAATAAAAAAGCACTTATAAACAAGTGCTTAAAAAAAATAAATATTTTTATTTATATTTAAGGTAAAGTTATCAACAGGCTATTTTAACTAAGAAATATTAGGACTAGCACTATATTCTGGTTCAACAATATTATATTTAGAAAACTTTTTTGTTTTATCTTTCTTTAAAATTAAATTATCATTTTCTAAATACCCAGCTCTTGCTTTAATATTCAGTCCATAAGAAAGAGCATTGGCGGTTACCACTCCGATTCTAAGTGAGGTAAAACTACCACCTTCATTTTTAACCACAATTAATTCTAACTCAGATAATTCTAATCCATTTTTCTCTAAAAGTTTTAAAATTTCTGGAAGTAGTTTTTCTGATTGTTTGCGAAAAGCTGAAATATTTGATTTAGAAATTAAATTAAAACTACTTCCCTTTTTTTCAAAAAGAGAAATTATCATTTTTTCTTTTTCAGTTGTGTCAATATATAGAGTCATATATTTAATATTTTAGAAACATCTTTTAAGGATTCAATTTTAGTTATTTCTTTTCTTATCTTTGAGGCGCCTTCTATTCCATTTAAATACCAAACCAAATTCTTACGAAGCTCATGTACAGAATCTTTTCCTTTTAATCTTAAGTATAGCTTAGCATGTTTATAAATCATTTTAAAAACTTCAGACTTATTCTTCTTAATTTCCCTACCTTTTTTAATCTCTTTAAAAAGCCAAGGACGTCCTAAAACACCTCTAGCTAAACCTAAGCCATCAGCCTTACTTTCACTCATTGCTAAATTAGCTGTTTCAAGACTATTTATCCCACCGTTTGCAAGAATCACTCCTTTAAAATACTTTCTAGCATTTGCTATTTCACTATATTTAACTTCACCGATAAATCCTTGACTTAAACTGCGACCATGAATCATTAAAGCAAATATATCTAAGTCTTCAATGTTTTTTAAAAAATCAAGATAGGAAACATCACCAGCTTTAAGACGAATTTTAACAGATACTGGTAGTTTTGTATTACTTAACACAGTCTCAAGCACTTCTCTTGATCTTTTTAAATCTTTCATTAAACCAGAACCGGCTCCTTGTTTAACAACTTTTGGAACTGGACAACCAAAGTTAATATCAATTCCATCGGGTTTAACCTTTTCTTCGACAACTTTAACAGCAACTGCAAAATGTTCAGGCTTTGAACCAAATAGTTGAACAATATATGGTCTCTCAAGTCTTGGATTAAATTTTAAAAGCGAAAGAGTTTTTAACTTCTCTCTATCACTCTTCTTTTCCTTGTGAGCGTAATAAAGAGCGGCTGCTGAAGCCATTTCACTATATAAGACATCTGCTCCCTGTTTTTTACAAATTCTTCTAAAAGGGGCATCAGAAAAACCGGCCATTGGAGCAAGTGCTAAAATGGGCCGGTTTCTTTTTTTAAGTTTTTGCCAAAAGTTTCTTTTCATTTTTTCTTTAGTTTATAACCATCAGGTCCATCTTCAATTTCATAACCTTCTTTTTCTATTTCATCTCTTAAACTATCTGATTTAGAAAAATCTTTTTCATCTCTTGCTATCTGTCTTTTTTCAGCTAAACTTTTAATTTCAGCTGGTATTTCTACTTCATTATTATTAAAACTTTCTTCAAAGTCAAGACTTAAACCCAAGACTTTATCAAAGTCTTTAGCTGTCTCTAGCTTATCATCTGGATTTAGTCTTGATTTAAAAACAGAAAAAAGTATAGCTAAAGCTTGAGGCATATTTAAATCATCGTTAATAGCTGATTGAAATTGTTCCTTAAAGTATTTATCAACTCTTCCCTTTAAAAAGGCATTACTCTTAATCGCTAAATATTGTTTTCTTAAACTATCTAATCCTTTCTCAGCTTGAATTAAAGACTCTTCGCTATATTCCATGGGTTTTCTATAGTGAACTTGAAGAGCAGCAAAACGATAGGCAAGAGGATTTATTCCTTTTTTAAGCAAGGCGTTTTCTATAGTTAAAAAATTTTCAGAACTCTTAGCCATTTTCTTACCACCAGAAATATTTAGAAAAGCACCATGAAGCCAATAGTTGAAAAACTTCTTTTCAGTTGCTGCTTCACTTTGAGCAATTTCATTAGTGTGATGAACGTTTATATGATCCATTCCTCCACAATGAATATCTAAACTATCCTTTAATTCCATTAAACTCATAGCTGAACACTCAAGGTGCCAACCAGGAAAACCAATTCCCCAAGGAGAATCCCATTCCATTTGTCTGTTAGAATCAGATGGTGAAAATTTCCATAAAGCAAAATCTGTTGAATTTCTTTTCTCATCATTTTTACAGACTCTTGCTCCTTCTTTTAAATCTTCAAGAGACTGATGACTTAGCTTATTATATTCAGGAAATTTAGAAGTATCAAAATACAGACCATCAGATATTTTATAGACAAAACCTTTTTCCTCTAATTGTTTAATTAAATCAATTTGCTCATCAATTGTCTCACTCGCCTTTAACCAAACATCGGGTTTAATGATGTTTAAAAGTTCTAAATCTTGTTTAAAAGCATTAGTATAAAAAGAAGCAATTTCTAGAGCAGATTTTCCAATTTGCCTAGATTTCTTTTCAATCTTATCCTCACCCATATCTTGATCATCAGTTAGATGACCAACGTCAGTAACATTCATCACTCTTTTAACTTGATAATCATTATATTTAAGTACCCTTATTAAAAAGTCTTCAAATAAATAAGTACGTAAATTGCCAATATGAGCAAAATTATAAACAGTCGGGCCGCAGGTATAAATACCAACACGGCCCGGGTTTATAGATTGAAATTCTTCTTTTTTTCTATTTAAAGAGTTATAAAGAAAAATTTTATTCATAGTTTTTATTATTCAATTACTTCACCTTCCATTACTTCCTCTCCCCCAACTTCTTCAGCTACCGAGTCAGCAATTTGAGTTACTAAAATAATTGTAGGTTGTTCCGGAGCAAATTCAATTTCTGCTTTGTGTTTTGCCTCTCCTTCATATTCAACTTCAGCAACATTATCACCAGTCCAAGAAATACTTGTTACATCAAATTTTATTCCATCTTCTTCTTTTACAGGAGAATAGGTGTCAATTTGTGTTCTTACTTGTTCTTCTCTAAGTTCTTGTAAAGCAGACTCTATAACCTCAGTATTATTTTCCTCTTCCTCTGGTAAATTAATACCATTTTCATCATCAACTTCAAGATTAGTATTTTCGTTATTTACTTCATTTTCTAATACTTCATTTTCTAATCCTTCATTTTCTAATTCTCCATTTTCCTCAACAGCACCTGGTACAAGTACTAGGAAAATTAAAAGAGCTAAAACAAGAAAACTAAAAATGATTAATGCATTTTTTCCTTTTTTCATAGATTTAAAAATTAATTTTTTAATATAGTTAAATTATAGCAAACATTTAAAAACAAGACAATAAAAAAGCCCGCTAGTAAGTAGCGAGCTTAGATTTTTTAAAAACATCTTAATTGTTTTTTATTATTACTTTTTTTTGGTTTAATTTTTGGAGATTTGTTTGTCTCCTCCATTTTTTTTCGGTATTTTGAAGTTATTGCTTCAAATACTCTATAAGAACCATCCGAAGGTCGCAAAAACAATAATTGACGATAAATACTTTCTGCCTTTTTCTTGTTACTTTTCTTCACAAATTGCCGCAAGTTTCTTAATTTAACAGCAATTAAGCGATCACCACTTCCATTTTGTATTATTTCCTTGCAAGAAGGATCATTACAACAAGAAAGATTTAATGTTAAAAAGCAACTATTTCTAAAAAGAAGAAATTTAACTGGCTTTTGATTACAAATTGGACACATGTGTTTAATATCCATATAATCTCCAGCAGTTAAAAGAAAATCAATGTGTTTAAGCATTGAATCTCCTTCTTTATGCGGTCTATCTTTAAGAGTAAAAAAAGCAGATGAATTGTTTAGAGCTAAATACTCCAAACTTTGCCCAGGATACCTTTTGGAATTCTTAAAGAAATATGGTTCACTCGGTATTGGATTAAAAGATTTTTCTGTCATGATTATTTAGTTTTCAAGGTTCAACAATATTATCTTAACTATAAAAAAGTATACCATATGTATACTTTTTTGTCAATTTTATTGTTCATTTTATTGTACATTGACAAAATAAATATAATATGTTATAGTTTATAATGTTAATTAGTTCTTTAATATAGGTATTTAGTTGGTAAATTTAATTAAGTTCTCCTAGTTTCTTTATGGAAATTAAGAGAACTTAATTAAAATTTTTTTAACAATTAAATACGATAAAAATGAAAACAATCGAAATTAAAAGTACATTTAAGGGTATGTATGCATCCTTGTTAAATTCTTTAATATGGGTAATTATTCCTATTTTTGGTGCCCTTAGTCTTAATTGGTGTTGTGATTATTTCAAATGGTCAGAAATCAGCTATGATTATGATTTAGTTGTAGTTTTAATGGTAATTGGCTATATTATTATGGCATTTATTGCGATTTGGTCATTGTATAATTTGTTAATTACCGCTTTTTATGGACCGACCAATACTATGGTTTTCTACCTAGATGATCATGGAAAAATCACTAAAATTAGCGATACTTATTATGGATTCGTTAACACAAAACAACACGAAGAAATAGTTTGTAATCGCATACTGAGCGTAGGTGTTTATACTCCTACAATAGGACCAATTTTTAATACTGGCACATTAACTATTAATTTTGTCAGTTTTGCAAACGCTGACTATGTAGAAAAAAGCTGGATAATATCCGGTGTGAAATTTCCTGAGTATTTGAAAGAAAAAATTATTCAGGCTTCGCCGCTTCACGAAGGTTTAAAGATAGTATAATCATATTAAACAAAAAGAGCTTAAAACGAGACAAAAGTCTCGTTTTTTATTTATCAAGAAAACCATATATAAGTATATAGTAATTAATCCTGGGATTATCTAATTAAAAACAAGACTCAATTTTCTTAAGTTAAAGAATGTAGTATATTAAATAAACTAGTTGCAATTTGGTTTCTGCTATTATTTTTTTGTTATCTTATATTTATATCTAGTTTATTTTCTTAAACTTAACATTAAAAATTGGCTCATACTCTACCTTGTTTTCATCCACAATCTTTATATTTTCACCTTCTACTAAATTCTTTACCGCTATATCACTTAATAGCTGATTATCACCAGCAATATTTAACTTTAAACCCTCTAATTTATCAAACTCTTCTTTTAATTCTGATTTAATACCTTCTTCTATTTTTCTTTTCTTTAATTTCAAACTTTCTAACTCTTCTTTAATTTCTTGATATGAAGCATTGTTAACTAGAGCGTCTCTATACATCGCTTTAAGTTCCCTGCTTTCTTTTTTTCTTTCTTGAATACGTCTAAAGACATCTGGTAAAGATTGTGACATAATGTTTTTTTACTTAATTAATTATTTATAACTTAAACAGTATAACACAAAATTAAATAAGCAAAAATTTTATATTATTTTAATAATTTGAGCTAATAATGCCACCACCTAAAACTTGTTTATCGTTATAAAAAACAGCACTTTGACCCGGTGTTACTGCTCTTTGCAGGCGTGCAAACTCTACTAAACAATTACCATTTTTTCCTGGATAGACATAGCAAGTTACCGCTTTGTGTCCATATCTAATTACCACGCTGCATTTTAATTTTCTTTTTAACTCTTTGCCAGATAACCAATTAACATTTTCAACTACAAATTTCTTGCTATACAAGCTAAGCTCATCCCACTTATTAACCACATACAAAATATTTTTGTCATAATCAAAACCAGAGACATAATATGGTCCAGTTCCACCTACTAATCCTCTTCTTTGCCCAATAGTGTAAAGTTGTAATCCTTGGTGCCTACCAATTATCTCAGCATTTTCTTTAAGTATAATATTTCCTGGCTTAAGACTGAGATATTTTTTTAAGAAATTATTATGATCACCACTTAAAAAGCAAATATCTTGACTCTCTGATTTAGAGGCAATACTTAAATTATAATCACGAGCCATTTTCCTCACTTGAGGTTTTCTATACGATCCAAGGGGAAAAAGAAGATGATTTAACTCATCGGGGGTGAAAGTATAGAGAAAATATGATTGATCTTTCCTTTTATCTTTTCCTTTTACTAGTATTGTTTTTCCATTTTTTCTCTCAGTTGACAAATAGTGACCAGTGGCTAAATAATCATAGCCTAAAGATCTGGCTTGTTTTAAAAGTTTGCCAATTTTAATCTTTCTATTACAAACCACGCAAGGATTTGGAGTTCTCCCACTATCATATTCTGATAGAAAATTATCAACTACTTCTTTTTTAAACTCATTGGAATAATCAAAGGTATAAAGAGGGATGCCAATTTTAGCAGCGACTGCTTTAGCATCAAGAAGTGAGTCCAGTGAACAGCAACTATTCTCAGAAGTGTTCCCTCCTTTTTCATCTTTCCAAAAATGAAGAAAAACACCGGCCACCTCATAACCCTCATCTTTTAATAAACAAGCCGCTACTGAAGAATCTACTCCACCTGACATAGCTACTAAAACCTTTTTCTTGATTTTCTTGTTTTTAGTTTCTTTTTTATTATTTATTTTTTTGTTTTCTATTTTATTACTTTTCATCTTTTAAGCTCTTAAAAATTTGTAAATACTTATCAGCGGTTTTTTGCCAATTGAAAAATTGAGTTCTTTCCCTTCCTTTTTTAGAAAAATGATTATATAGTTCTTTATCATTTAACAGCTCTTCTAAAGCTGTAGCTATTTCTTTTGGGTCATAAGGGTTAACCATTAAAGCTCCATCGTTTACCACCTCTGGTAGGCTGGAGACATTTGAAACAATAGTTGGCACGCCATAGGTCATAGCCTCAAGAGGTGGAAAACCAAATCCTTCATAAAAAGAAGGATAAACAAATACTTCAGCTTCTTTATATAACACATCTTTATCCTTAGTTTCAATATAATCTAAAAAAATAATATCATCTCTATATTTAGAATTATTGTATTCTTTAAATATAGCCTTTGTTTTCCAACCCTTCCTACCAGCTAAAACCAATTTTAAACCACTTTCATTATCGTCTCGGTATATGTTATAGGCTTTAATTAAGTTTGAAATGTTTTTTCTGGGTTCAATTGTACCTAAATATAGGATATAGCTAAAAGACTTAGAGTTAAAATATTTATCTCTAAATATTTTTATTTCTTTCTCATTTATTTCTTTTTTTTCTAAATTATTGCCAGAATATATTACATCTGTTTTATCTTCATCAACTTCCATCAATTCTTCTATGTCATTTTTAGTATTTTCAGATACAGCAACTATCCTATCACTTTGCCTTATTATCTTTTTTACATTAAGTAGTTTATGCCACAAATTTTGACGAAAACTGAAATACTTAGGATATCTTAGAAAAGACAGGTCATGAATTGTTATTATTCTTTTAACATCACTAAAAGAGGTAAAGTTAAAATGTGGGGACCAAAAAACATCAACTCCGCCAATTAACTTATCAACTTTGGGATAAGAAAATATCTTTTGCAAAAAATAATTAAATAATTTATTAGAATATCTAGTGGAAATAATTTCTACATTATCTCTTTTCCATTTATCCATTCTTTTTTTAATATTTAAACGACAGTTATAGAAAAGAATAAATTGATAATCACTAGGGGCTTGATTAAGTATTGCCTGTAATAAATTAGCGGTATATTCCGATACACCGCTATACTTTTCATCCATTAATACTCTTATATCTACCCCTATTTTCATATATTATTATACTCAGCTTTTTTACGCTCAATAAAAGAATTTATTTTTTTAGAGAAATTTTCAATTGAAAAATTTTCTGCATAAGCTTTAATTTCTTCTGGATTAAAATTATAACTAGAAAATTTCTCTATGGCTTTAGCCACAGAATATGAGTTTTGATTGTCAAAGAAGTAGCCAGTTTTTCCCTCAATTACTGTTTCGGTTGCCCCACCTTTGCGATAGGCAATAACTGGACGACCAGAAGCCATAGACTCTACAACCGTAATACCAAAATCTTCTTCTTGAGGATTTAAAAAAGCTTGAGCCCTAGAAAAAAGTTTAGCTTTTTTTTCCTCTGACACTCTTCCTAAAAATTCTCTATTTTTAGATCCATTAGCAATTTTTTTAAGTCTTTTTAAGTCAACTCCATCGCCAAATATTTTTATCTTATAATCACTTCCTAGATTTTTAAAAGCTTCAACTAAAATATCAACTCTTTTATAGGGCGCTAATCTACAGCCAGCTAAAAAGAATTTTTCTTGCTCTTTATCTTTATTAATAAAAAATTTCTTTGTCTCAACGGGTGGATATATCACCTCTGACTCTCTACGATAATATTTAAAAATTCTTTTTTGAACAGTTTTTGAATTAGCAATGAAGTAATCGACTCTGGTAGCAGCTGCTAAATCCCACAAACGTAAACGATTTAAAGTAATGGCAATAATTTTTTTAAACCACTTATTATACTTTAATTCATTAATATATTGATGAGTATCACTCCATAAATATCTAGTAGGGGTATGACAATAGCAAACATGAACTGTCTCTGGAGAAGTAATAACACCTTTGGCAAAAGAGCTAGTATCAGATAAAACCAAGTCAAAGTTTCTTAAATCAAAAAACTCTACTGCCATTGGCATAAATGGTAGATACCATTGATAATGTTTTATCCCACCTGGTAGTTTTTGAATAACTGAGGTGTCTATTTTTTTGTCTTTAAAATACTTCTCAACATTTTTTTTATCATACAAAAGAGTATAAATTGGCGCATTACTAAACATATCTGAAAAAACTTTCAGTACTTTTTCTGCTCCTCCATCTTGAGCTAAATGATCATGTATTAAAGCTACTTTCATAAATTATAAATAATTATTCGACTTCACGATGTTTAAAAACTGCTAGTGGTGTTCTAAATAAAATTGATATATCAAGCATCATTGTCCAGTTTTCAATATAATATACATCAAGCTTTACTTCTTCTTCAAAAGATAAATCACTTCTACCAGATACTTGAGCTAATCCGGTTATACCCGGCTTAACTGTTAAAGCTTTACGATGATAATTTTCATATTTTGCTACCTCTTCTGGTAAATGTGGTCGCGGCCCCACTAAACTCATTCTTCCAATTAAGACTAAAAATAATTCTGGCAATTCATCAATAGACCAACGTCTAATAATCTTTCCTACTCTGGTAACTCTAGGATCATCTTTTATTTTAACCATCGGACCATCAGAACGTAAATTCTTATCAGCTAACTCCGTATAACGAAGACTATCAGAATTAGGAATCATGGAACGAAATTTAAAATATTTAAATGGATGCCCCCCTTCACCAATTCTAGTAACAAATCCGCCATCATCACGACGAGTAAAAAAGATTGGCCCCTTAGAATCAAGTTTAATCGCTATTATGGTCAAAATAATAAGTGGTGAAAAGATAGTAATTAAAATAAAGGAAACTACTATATCAAAAATTCTTTTAAAGACCTTTCCCCAACCATCAAGCGTAGTTCTCTTTACTTCTACAATCGGAATACCGGCAATTTCAGACACTTCAGTTCTAAGCACTTTAACTTCTAATAAATCAGCGACATATTTATACTTAATGTGATTATCATTTACAAAATCAAAAAGTCTTAAATTTTCTGCTTTAGTTAAATTAGGATCACTTTGAATAATTTCTTCAACTTGGTTTTCAGTAATAAAGTCTTGTAATTCTTGAGCAGTTTCAATAGAAAAATCCTTCACTCTCTTAACTATTTTAAATCCTAATTTATGATTTGTAGAAAACTCAGAAATTAAATTATCAGTAGTCTTAGAATTACCAACCAATATTACTGACTTTATACCAAAACCATAGCGTAATAAATATTTTTGCAGCCATCTAACAAAAACGTGTCCTAGGCCAACATAAATAAAAGCAAAACCAAAAGCAGTTAATACGATAAAACGAGAGTCAAATAAATCTCTTAACATGAAGATTAAAATTGAAACCACTGCTAAACTAATTAAAGTTGCTGAGAATATCTTGCTAAACTCTTGTGCTAATTGCCTGGTATTTTTAATTTGATATAATCCAGATAAAAAGAAAACAAGTAAACAAAGACCAGCTACTAAATAAACAGAGTTTATATAGTTTTCATAAGGAAGTTCAAAAATAATTGGCCTAATCCCTGTCCACCAATCAGAAAATCTTAGATGATAGGCTGAGATAGCTGCTAAAATCAACAAGACATAATCTAGAGGGATTAGAATTAAAGAAAATAACGATTCAGTTTTCTTCATATATATTAAGTAATAAATAATAAAACAATTGAAACAGCCGTAAGCCGGATCCTGTTTTAGCGATCATTTATCTAAGGCTAGTTATTACTAACTAGCTCAAGCGAGTCACTTTTTCTTAACTCTTTTAAAGAATTAAGTTTACTCTTGCTTTAGGTAGGGTTTACCATGTCATCTCTGTTACCAGAGAGCAAAGTTAGTAGCCATGAAGACATCTAACTTCTTTTCACCTTTCTCCACAAAAGTGGATAGTATAGTCTCTGTGGCACTTTCCCTAGCTTAAAAAAGCCGGTGGGTGTTACCCACTACCTTTTTTTCAAAGTCCGGACTTTCCTCTCTTTATAAGCTTAAAAAAACCACTAAAGAGCGATCGCCCACTTATTTCAATTGCTCTTTAATAGTACGATAATTAAGTAAAAAAATCAAGAAAAAACCACTTTTTAGTGGCTTTATTCTTTGTTAATTTGTTAATCTCCTCCTACTTCTCTGTAAATAAATAAGAAATATCGTTTTCCGTTAACAGACCAGAATATATTTTTAAATTATCAAGCAAAGCGGGATCACCGCGTGATTCGACTTTAATTAAGTTAAATTTTTCCTCACCGGGACCATAAGGACTAAGTTCAATTTGGTTTTCTAAATTATTATCAACATATAATTTAAATTGGAAGTTTACTGAATCATAAGTTAATACTAAGTGATGCCAATTAGAGTCATAGGGAAAGCCTTCATTTAAACCATTGGATATATAATGCCACATGTATTTCATGGTCATACTTCTTTCATAGCTATTTGCAAAAAATGTAAACTTATCATTATCACCATATTCATTTCTATCACTTAAAGAAAATACTATTTGACCATCGTTGGGAAAAGAAGTGTTTTTCCACCACATAGAAACACTAAAATCTCGACTAGAAACATAATCTGGAAGCAAGGCACTACCAATATCGTTGCTTAGACTTAGCGCTTTATCACCATCTAAATCAACTATGCTATCTTCAGAAAAAACCATTTTTTGATTATGTAAACTATCAATTGAGCTAGTGGAAAGAGCATTATCAAAATTCCATTCATAGAGTGCTTGTAGTTCTAATGGCTCTCTTTTATTATCAAGTGGAAAAAATTGTTTATCATCTTCAATATAGTTATTTACTTCCTCTGCAGTTACAGCTCTTTGCCAAATAGCCAACTCATCAAAATAGACTGAACTCTCACCACCGCTCAATGATATATTTTGAGCAGAAAATAAATTACTATCTTCGATATTTAATCTAAACAATTCTTCACCATCATTTAATATAATTAAAACATTTTCTTCCCTGTTAATTATTAAATTAAAATAATGCCAACTATTCATATACTCATAATCCTCCAAGACTGTGTCATTTTGAATTGGAAATGATTCATCTCCCAAAACCCCACTTAAAAATAGGTCACCAGGCTCAAAACCTATACTTAAACTGTTATCCTCATTAGCTAGAGTTAAATTAATTAAAGGCCAACCATTTACGTAGCGGTAATAAAAAGATAGAGAAAAATTATTTAAATCAATGTTGTTTTCAAATTCTTCATAAAAACTACCCATGTACCTTCCTAGCTCTTTACCACAGCCCCATTTACCAATAATTGAATGACCATTATATAAAGAACAGTCATTAAAATGATTTAAATATTCTATATCATCACTTAAAATCGAAGTTTCAGGGTTATAAATATAATCAGTGCCAGCTTGATAGTTATCAACTATATTAGGAAAACTGGCTTCAACTTCATTGTCTCCCTCTAAATTATCATTTTCTTCCTCCTCCTCTTCTTCATTATTTTCTTCTTCATTACCTTCTTCTTCATTATTCTCTTCTTCCTCCTCTTCCTCTTCTTCATTATTCTCTTCATTGTTAGCATTATCTTCAGGTTCTTCAAGGTTAAAATATTCATATTTTGACTTTAGAAGATAATCATATGAATTTTCACTGGTATATGACTGACGGTATAAAATCATATTTTCTCCTATTGAAGGAGCGGGGTTTTCTCCAGAAAAATATATAACTTCTTCACCAAAACCCACTAAATCAATTATATCTTCATCATCAGGACTAGAAATCGAATTAACTCCTAAATATATGCTTTGCTCAGAATTAGTGATAATAAAATTATCCCTTACCACAATTGCATCAGCAATTGACAATAAATAATCATCGGCCTCGTCTTTAACAATTAAATATGACTCTCCTTTTTTAACAATTGTCCCTCCCGGGTAGGCGGCATCTGTAATATCTCCAATTCTCACTAAAATTGAGGGGTTGGTAGCGCTTACTGCTTTTTCTAAGCGTATAGAAAATTTAGCTAAATCAATATCATAATTACTTCTATTTTGTAATTTTATGAAATCATTATTCTCTTCTGAGCCTATTGCTTGAATATATAATTTAGTAATTCCATTTTCAATAATTTCTAAATCTTCTTCCACTTCTTCATCTTCTTCCTCATTGTTATCACCATCATCCTCCTCATAGTCTGAGCCAGGAATATCACTTTCATTTTCTTCTTGCCAGGCTTCCACTGCCTCTGGATCAGCGGAAAGCAGAAGATTAAAGTCTAATGAGTTATCAAAATTATAGGAAATTCTATTTAAGAAATGATAATTAATAATTTCTGGCGCTGGCGCTTCTCCTAGAAAATATTTAGCCTCACTCCCATAACCTACCAAATCAACAACATCTTCATCTTCATAAGAGCTAACGGCTCCGGTTGCTAAAAACAAGCTTTGTTTTTTATTATTTAAACTAAAATTAGATCGTGACACCAAAGCATCAGCTTTATCTTTATAATAATCACTAGCCTCGGCATTAACTATTAAATAATAACCCAAAGCTGGTATTATGGTGCCACCAGGATAATTTGCGTCACCATCATCACCAATTCTAACTAAAATTGAAGGATTAGTGGCGGTTCTAGCTTTTTCTAGTCTATAATCTTCTTCTTTTAAATCAAGAGCAAAGTTATTTGGATTATATAATTCAATAAATTCATTATTATTCTCTGCGTATATTTTGCTAATATAAATGTTTTTATCTAAGTCCTCTTCCTCGCTTTCTATCTCACTTTCTATTTCACTAAGATAGTCTTTTTCTTCTGTTTCAATCTTACTTAAGCTTTTTTCTTTTGTATAATCTATTTCTAAAAAATCTTTAAAGAATTTTGAACTAGTACTAATATATTCTGTATCTAAACTATTCTCTTCTACATAAACTTCTTCGTTTACACTATTATCATCTGATTTGTTTAGCTCTTTATCATTATCATTGCTTTCCTGACTATCATCTTTTTTTCTTTCAGTTTCTTGAATTACTTCCTCATAATTTAGGCTTATCTTTTTTGCTTTATCTACTTCTTTAATTTCTACTCCTTCCGGAAGTTCTATTTCTTCTTTTATCTTAACCTTGAGACCGCTAATTTTAGAACTAGCATCTTTCTCACTTTTAATTATTTTTTCACTAGCAGCTCCCATATTATCCGCTAAAACATCAATTTCTACTTCTTCTAATTCGCTTTTATCATCACCCTTTATATAACTAGCAATTTTAGAGCCTATCTTTTGCACTTTGTCTTTAGCCCTGTTAAATGCCAGTTTAATTCTAGAAACTGGATTATTAATTAAGCTCCATCTAATTAATAGTCCTGAAGCTTTCACACTACCTCTAACTTCTTTATCATTAAATGAAGATGAAACAACTTCATCAACTTCTACATCCTCTAAACTATTTTGTAGATATTGAGTATAGGGCAAGAAAATATAACGCTTACCGTCTCTAATTAAACCAGCGTTATAGCCACCATTTTCTGGAAAAGGGATAATAGAGTCTTGTCTGGGAACTATGTAGGAAAATTCCTTATCTTTGGAAAAACAATCTCCTCTGTCGTTATATACACTATAATCATCAAAACCATCAGGGGTAATATTAACCCCATATTCATCTTCATTATATACTAAGCTATTTAAATCATAAGGATTAGAAACACTAGAGCTTTCATATACTTTTTCTGCTAAACCCACACAAGTCCAATCACCATCTTCAGGCCCTTTTTGAGATTTAAAATTAAAATCATAAGCTAAATTAGCCTCAGAAATAACTCTAGCTAAGGTAACTGCTTTAGCGCGACTTATATCACTAACTCCTTTTGGAATTCTTGCTCCCACCAACTCTTCTCCAAGAGAAGTGTTGATAAACTTATCAAGCGGTGTTTTCACCACTCCACTAGCTAGGGCTTCCACCACATATTTAACCCCTTCTTCTTCTCCGACATAAATACCTACATGTCCAGGCATTATCCCTTTCATAATCCCATTTTCTACTTCAATTAATTCATCACTACTTAATCCATACATTTTCCCTTCATCAGTGGTTCTATAAAGCAGAGTGCCAAAGGGCATAGCAAAACACAGACGAGGGAGAACAAATATAGAAAGTAGTGAAAATAAAATAATTTTAATTTTCATATATTTATAATTTAATTAATTAGTATAATAATTTTGCCACTCTTTTTCACTTAGCTCTATCTCCTCTTTTCCTAGAAAGTCAGCCGCAAAAGCTCTTGATATATTGTCGTTTATAAACGTGCTCTCATATACCTTTTGCCAAACAGTTACTACTTCTTCATTGAATGTTTCTTGATAATTTGCTAGTAGTAAAACAAGGTCTTGTCTTAATTTAAAATTAACAGTCTCGTTAAAAATTAAACCCTCAATTCTTTTTACTTGTTTTAAACTATAGTCATTAATCTTTTCCCAGCTAGATATCTTAACTATCGCTGCTCTTTTTACATCAAGTGAAAAATCATTTTCTAAAATATAGAAATAATCATTTAAACCATTAGAGAAATCATAAGAATAAACTATTTCTTTTTTAATCTCCTCAATTCCATTCTCATCTAAGAAGTAATCGTTTAAAAAACTTGGTACGTTTTCCTGGCTATATACACTAGCTAGAATAGATATCAAATCTTTTCTAAGTTGGGTATTTTCTTCCTCATTAACAATCACCTGCTTAATTTTCTCCTTATTTATTTCTTTATTATCAAGCCTATTAGAAATACAAGACCTATACTCCTCTCTTTCTAAAAAACAACTGTCCCGACAAATTACTTCAGCACTATATGTTCTTTTTAATTTTTCTAAGCAAACACTAAACTTAGAAAGAAAGAAAAAAGAAAGAAGGTAGTATAGAAAAATTAAAAATATAATTGATAAAAAGCTAATAAGCATTATTCTTTTATTTTTCTTTCTTTTTAAAAAGGCTAATAATTTTCTTTTATTAATTAATCTTTTCTTTTTGTGTTGCATAAATTTATAGTTATAATTTTTATACTCCAAACTATAACAAAGGAGACGTTTAGAAAAACTAAGAAACAGTTAAGAAAAAAAGAAGATGAAGATAAGAAATAAAAAAAAGAAGAACAAAATTAATTGTTCTTCTAAAATAAAGCAGGAAATATGATCAGCTATAGAATTTCTAGTGTAAGATATTAGTGTATTTAATTAGTCTCTTCTTCTGTATTTTCAGCTTGTTCAATTAAATTCATAGCTTGAATAAAAGACTGCCACTCTTCTTCAATACCTTCGTTTTTTTCTTTTAAACCATCTTTAATCTCATTAGCTTTATCTAAGTCGGAATTTAAGTAATATAGTTTAGCTAAACTAAGGGCAATGTCTTTGTTTTCAGGGTTTAACTCATGTAACCTTTTAGCAACCACAACAGATCTATTATAATCTCCTTCGTTTACATATTGAGAAACAACTTGTTCTAGAAATAAGCTTGATTTTATTGAATCAATTCCCCCTAAATCAAGGCATTTATCAAAAGCATTGGAAAATTCTTCGCTGTTTTGTTTTCCCATGCTGGCATAGAATTGAGATAACTGACAATATCCAGCGTAGTATTCCCTATTAAAACTAATTCCTTTTTCAACTACTTCAATTGCTTTTTCCTCTTCTCCTCTTAAAACAAGCATTTGACCTTTAGCAAAGTATAGAGGAGCTCTTTCTGGGCTTGCTTTAATTGCTATTTCCATGGCCTCTGTTGCTTCTTTGCTTAGCTTCTGATACATTTCCTCATCCTTGTCTTTATAATAATCAGCTGAGACATCAAGTACTTGAGTTAATTGCAAGTTCATTAAACTGTCCATGCTATTGTGTGAAACATTTTTCTTCGCATTTTCAATGACATAGGAAATATAATCATCAGCTATTTCATCCGGTAGCTTATCCAGTACTTGACGATTAGAGGTAAAGAGATTAATTAAAATGCCACGCGCATCCCTATCAAGTGGTCCTCCATTTAATGATTCTTTAAAAGTAGTAAGTCCTTCTTGAAATTCTCCTGATTTCATTTGTGAATATCCAGTTATCGCTCCCTTTAAATCATTCTTGTACCTTATATTAAAATTAGCGGTAAATATGTAGGCAAATAATAGGAAAAGAATAATTAGGAAAATTTCAAGGCTTTGGCTTTTAATTAAACTTTTTCTTTCCTCTCTTTCTTTTCCATCAAAGTATAGCCAAGAAATATAGCCTAAGGTTATCATTAAGCCAATATATGTAACAAAGGAGTCAAAAATGGCTAGGTTTTGAATGAAATAAGCTGCTAGAAGTGAAACAATTAAAATTATCTCTAAATTTTTCCGGTGTTTAAAATCTGATATTCCTGCTTTGAAGTCATTCTCTTTCATTACCCTAAAGAGATAAATGAGAGCAAAGATAAAGATAGTTAAATAAGTAATAAGGCCAACTAAACCAGTGGTAGAGGCAATATCAATTAAGTTATTATGAGCTCTATCAAAATATGTTTCTGAGGTAGTGTAATTAAAGAATTTAGAGTCAAAATGCTTATCAAAAATAACAGCAAAATTACCAAAACCAGTTCCAAGCATTGGGTGATTACCAAAGTCTTCAGCAGCTGCCTGCCAAGATATTAAACGAGTTTGGAAAGTTATCTTTTGTGGGGTTAAATTCTTTAGAAAACTATTTTGAAACCAAGTAGTTTGACTTTGAGAAAAGATAAAAGTGACGGAAATAATTGCTAGAGCAAATAAAGTTAAAGACAACCTCTTTATTTTTTTATTATCATGAAACAAACCAACTAAAAAAATAGTTAATAGTATTCCTAAAAACAAACCAATAATTGCCCCCGATGTTTTACACTGCCAGAATTCAAGTAACATGATAATAACGGGGATTGAGTATATCCAACGTAGTTTTTTTTCATTTTCTCTAAAAAATAAGATAGCAGCAAAGAACAGGTTAAAGATTAAATAACCACTAACATAAGCGGTGTTTCCAATAAAACTATAGGTATTATCTCCCATTAAACCTTTTAAACTAACAATTGTCGCTACCACTACTGAAGATATTAAAAGAGTCTGCCAGTCTTTAAATTTCCTAAAAACTGAGACAATGACTAAATAGAACAAAAAGAAATGAGAAACGTGAAATAGTCCCAGCATTCGCTCAGCATCTCCCCAAAAACTTAACTGCGGATCAACAGAGACAAACAGCGAAGCAGTTATAGCTAATAAATAAGCTAACAGGCCAAAAGTAATTAAATTCTTTCTGGGCCGATACTTAGGAAACTTTAGGATAAAGACAAGCCACAGAGCAAACATTAGCTCAGTTAAGATATTGAAACTAAATTGCTTAGAAGTAATATAGGGGAAAAGTAATTCTTTGTTTACAAAGAAGACAAAGATAAGGGAGAAAATTGCCAAAATTTGTAAAATCAACTTATAGGTTTTTTCATTCATATTAATTTATTATTATCTATACTTAATTTATTTATATTACACTTAAATTATTTAAATTATTATATCAACTAAAATACAATATACAAAACTACTCTGTTCTTAAAGCTTCAACTGGGTCAAGCTTTGAAGCTCTTTTAGCTGGCTGAAAGCCAAAGAGAAGACCACAAATAATGGAGAAAACAAAAGAAACCAATATTCCCTGCCAAGGAAAAAGAAAGGCTATCTTTAAATTATAGGCTAGAGCTAGCTTATAAATCACAAATGATCCAATTACCCCAACCACTACCCCAATTAACCATCCCCAAAAAGTAATTAGAACTGATTCAATTAAAAACTGCCAAGTAATATCTGTTGGTTTTGCTCCCATTGCTTTTCTTAAACCAATTTCCGGAGTTCTCTCAGTCACAGTAACATACATAATATTCATAATACCTACTCCACCAACTAGAAGTGAGATTAAAACAATTCCTAAAAGAAGAAAAGTAACTGCACTGGTAACAACTCCTAAAGTATCAACAATTTCTTCCATAGTGGAAACTCGAAAATCATCATAGTCAGGATTAGTAATTTCATGTCTTTCTCTAAGTAGATATTTAATTTCTTCAGCGGTATCCTCAGCTCTATTTAAATCCTTTAACTGATGAATAAAATACATTGAATAATCCACTCCCAAAATTCTTTTTTGCAAAGTATTTACAGGAACATAAACTATTTCATCAAAGTCAATAAAATTAAATGCTCCACTTTGCTCTTCTAAAACACCAATTACCCGATAATTAAAAGTTCCTAATCTAAGCATCTTTCCCACTGCTTCACTGTTTCCAAATAAATCCTCTTTTAATTTGTAACCAATAACTGCCACTGTTGCTTGTGACTCATTCTCCCCTTCGGTAAAAAACCGTCCTTCAGAAATAATACTTTTCCTATCAATATTAATATAACTTTGACCAACACCAAAGATAAAAGTATTTGTTCCCTCAGCCCCATAGCTAACTCTTTTCTGACCAAGAGAAGCAGCGTAACCATCAACAATATTATCCAATTTATTTATTTCTTCAAAATCTCCCATTTTTAAAGTGGTAACTTCTCCCACCTGAAAACTGTTTTTTGTACTAGGCACTTTTATTTCTGTTTGAATAACATCACTACCATAGGAATTAACCTCACCAGCAATAATACTATTTAAAGCATCACCGGCAAAGAAAACCATGATTATAGAAGCAGCCCCAATTATCACACCTAAAACAGTCAAACTAGTTCTTAGAATATTTTGACTTAGTGATTTTAGAGCAAGTTGTAGAGCAATTACTATTTTGTTCATAAATTATTCATATCTTAAAGCTTCAATTGGATCAAGTTTTGAAGCACGATTGGCTGGATAGAAACCAAAGATAACTCCGATTACAGTTGACAAACCAATGGCAATAGCAAACGAGGAAAAAGAAATAACAAAAGCCCAATCGTATCCTAGTGATTGCACTACCACTGATACTAACCAAGCAAAAAATATTCCAATTAATAGTCCAATTATACCACCTATTAAAGTCAAAACAATTGATTCAAATAAAAACTGTAAGCGGATGTGATTATTTTTAGCACCAATTGCCTTTCTAAGACCTATCTCTCTAGTTCTCTCAGTGACTGAAACAAGCATGATGTTCATAATACCTACCCCGCCAACAATAAGAGATAGAGCAGCCATAGCCGCTAAAAAATATTTAATTGAATTGGTAATTGTGGTAACAAGTTCAAGAGCATCTTTAAAAGCCCTAACTGAGAAATCATCTTCTTCAGGATTATTAACATCATGTCTTTCTCTTAGCGTCATTTTTATATCGGATATGGCATAATCAATATTATTTGTTTGATCAACCCTGACAAAAGCTGAGCTTAAATAGTTAACCCCGGCTAATATCTTTTGAGCGAATTCCAGTGGTACTAAAATTTGATCATTGGGATCAGAAAAACCTGCTTTCCCTTTTTCTTCTAGTACTCCAATTACCTCTACCGTTTGATTATCAATTTTCATTCTTTGACCAATTGGATTACTCTGAATAAAAACTTCATCCACTACTGTTTGACCAATTACTGCCAATTTTAAAGCAGAACTCATTTCACTGGAGCTAAAAAACCTACCCTTAACAACTTCAGTGTTTTCTACTTCTAAAAAATCACCACTAGTTCCTTTAATAGTGGTGTCATAATTATTATCCTTCCAGGAAACTGGAAGGTTAATGTCATAGTATGAAACAATGTACTTTAAATTAGGAACATTACTTTTATCCTTTAAAGCTTCAATGTCACTTTGTTTTAAACTAGTTGGCACTATTCCAAAAACAGATGCTGGTGGGCCTTTTTCATCACTTGCTCCCGGTAGTATTCCCACTAAATCAGTACCAAAAGAATCAAGTTGTCCTAGTATTAATGATTGGGCACCAGCGCCCAGTGACATAATTAAAACCACTGCCCCAACCCCAATAACAATGCCTAGCATTGTTAAAAAACTTCGAGTCTTATTACTAAGTAAAGCTCGAAAGACAATTTGTAGTAGTTGTTTTAATTCTTCAAACATTTATTTAACAAGTTCACTATCTTTAGCTAATCGCCTGTTTTCCACTTTCTCGTCACTAACAAGTTTTCCGTCTCTAACCCGAATAATTCTCTTGGCATGTTCAGCGGTAAAGGTTTCGTGAGTAACTAAAATAATAGTTACCCCTTGTTCATTTAAATCTTGGAGTAATTTCATAACCTGAGTACCAGACTTAGAATCAAGATTACCAGTTGGCTCATCAGCAAAAATAACCGATGGTTTATTAACCAAAGCTCGAGCAATCGCTACTCTTTGTTTCTCACCACCAGAAATTTGATTAGTATAATAATTTAGGCGATGTGAAAGACCCACGCTTTCCAGTACTTTTTTCGCTCTCTCTTCCATATCTTTTTTATCACTGGAATATAAAAGAGGAAGTTTTACATTATCTAGAACTGTCGTTCTAGCTAATAAATTAAAAGCTTGAAAAACAAAGCCAATGCTTTTATTCCTTAACTCCGCTAACTCATCTTCATCTAAGTCACTAGCTTTTTCACCACTAAAATAATAAGTGCCAACACTTGGCTTATCAAGTAAACCTAAAATATGCATTAGCGTTGACTTACCTGATCCAGATGGTCCCATAATAGAAACAAATTCTCCTTTATCAATCTTAAAATCAATTCCTTTTAACACTTCAGTCTTTATTTCACCGGTGATATAGGTTCTACCTAAATCTTTTACCTCAATTAATGAATTAGAATTATTCATACTTATATATTAATTACCATTTCTAATTAGAGTAATCACTTCGCTTCCCTCACTTACTCCCTCTTGTACCTCTATTTGTCCATTATCGCCTCTTAGGCCGGTTAGAACCGGAGTTTTGACTACTTCTTCGTTTACCAGAAGTCTTAGGTATTTAACGCCATTTTCTTCGATAATTGCTCTTGATGGAACTGAGATAACATTATCTTTTTCATCAGTGGTTATCACCACATTTGCTGTCATACCAGATTTTAAATTTAAGCCTCTTTTCTTAGTTTCAACTAAAACTTTATCTAAATCATTAAACTCAACTTTTACTTTATAATATACTACCCCTGAAATTAATGTTTGAGCTGGTTCAATAAAACTTACATGACCATCTAAAACAAAGTCATCAGAAAAAGCATCAAGAGTAATTTCAGTCTTATCATTAATTTTTACTTTAGAAATATTTGATTCAGAAATATCCACTTCAATATTGAAGTTATTATCAACTAACATTTTAATCATTGTTCCTACTGACCCACTATACTGTTCCCCAACTTCATAGTTTATCTCTGTTATCACACCACTAAGTGGCGCATAGATTTTAGCATCAATAATTTGCTTTTCAATACTCTCTAGGGCTGCTTGAGCTTGATTAACTTGTGCTTGGGCTAAGCTTAAATCTTCAGTTCTAGCTGGAGCCACCACCTTATCATATTGTGCTTGAGCAAGCTCTTTAGCGTTTATAGCGTTTTCTAATCTAGTCTTAGCTGATAGATATTGTTGTTCACTGCTAAGCTTTATATTGTTTAAAGAATTTAAAGCATTTATTTTAGTATTCTGTAGCGAAACATTAGCTTGTGATAGAGCATCTTCAGCACTAGCTATTGAAGTATCGTATGAACTTATAGCATTTTTATAAGCAGATAAGGTTCCTTCTAATGAATTATTAGCTGTATTAATATTAGTACTTTGACCAAGTATCATAGTTTTTAAGGCATCAAGTTCAGTTTGAGAAAAATCAGCAGAAGTAATAGTATTTTCTAGCATCTCATAACTTAAGTCTAGAATCTCTTGCATGTTTTCTAATAAATTAGCTAAATCACTAGAAGCTAATAGGATACTGCTTTCTGTTTTTAATTCTTTAGCTCTAGCTATCTTTCCCTCAACTAAAACTATCTCATCTTCAATTTGTGACATCTTTGTTTTAACTTCACTTTTATATGAAGTGTCTAAAACAGAAAGAAGTCCAGAAATATTATCATCATCTAATATTTCTTGAACCTTATTCTTTGCCACTTTTACGCTTAATATCTTATCGTTTAAAACTAGAAGCAAAGAACTCTCAGCGTTTGCTAAATTCTTTTCAGCTGTCTGTTTAGCATTACTCAAAGATACTTCAGCACTAACCACCGCTGACTCAGCGTTAGTTGGCGTACTTGCACTATCATCCATTAAGTCATCATAATTTTTCTGAGCTTGTCTAATATTTTCCTTAATAGTATTTTCAATTTGTTTTAAGTCATTTCGTGCAGATTCTTCAGTTGATTTAGCTTGTTCCAGTGATTGACGAGAAATATTTATATCTTGTCTATCAGCTCCAGCATAAACTTTGTTTAAATTAGATTGAGCAATCTGTAGACCTGCTTCAGACTCTGCTTTTCTTAAAAGCAATGAGCTATCATCAAGAGAAGCTAACAAATCACCCTCTTCAACACTATCACCAACAGCCACATCAATAGTTGCCACCTTACCAGTTGTTTGAAAATTTAAAGACATCTCCTTAACTGGTTTAATCGTTCCAGTTTCACTAACAGTTTGAGTTAAATTACTAGCTTCAGCGATTATAGTTGAGTATTCTGCATCTGATTTAGTGCTTGATCTCCAAATAACAATACCAACAACTATTAGTATTGGTAGACCAAAATACAAAAACCTTTTTTTAGCTTTCTTCATATTATTTAAATATATTTATATTATTTATCACCCTAATTCTCTCATATATAGACCGAAAAATCAAGAAAACATATTTCCTATTCATATCATTTAAACCCCCTATTCATATCATTTTGATAGGAAACAAAGAAAACATTTAATACAAAACAAAGAAAACATTTAATACAAGACAAAATATGAAAAATAAAAAAAATACTAAAAAGAAGAACAAAATTAATTGTTCTTCTTTTTATACGTCTTTTAGTTTAATTTATTTAATTAAACCAAGGATTATATTTAAATAATTATTTATATATATTATATATAATAATTACTATATATAATTAATTACTATTCTCCTACTTGTATCTGTCTAATGTTATCGTTAGAAATACCAAGAGCTAATTCTCTCATGATTCTGAAAGCATCAGCTGGTCTACCAAGATAATTCATTTCTAGAGTTTTTGGGTTAACATAGTATGCTTCACCATTATTCTCTACTCTAAGTAGTATTTGTCCGGCAAATCTTGATGGAATACTATTTTCATTAAAGTTACTATAATTATCTTCAGATATTCCTAGACCGAATCTTCTCATAAGTTGAAAAGC
This sequence comes from Patescibacteria group bacterium, assembly GCA_027858435.1. Taxonomy (GTDB): domain Bacteria; phylum Patescibacteriota; class Patescibacteriia; order Patescibacteriales; family UBA12465; genus UBA12465. Next base: position 60,827 of record JAQICS010000032.1, read on the forward strand.
GTCATTTGGTCTTCCCATGAAATGTTTAGCATTACTACTTGTATCAACATACCAAGCTTGTCCACCTTCCTCTACTTGAAGAAGAATGCGTCCTGATAGTCT
>JAQICS010000063.1 GCA_027858435.1 Patescibacteria group bacterium
TGAAAATAGGGATAATCATATCCTATTTAACTTCATTAATAATCAACGGCTTAGGATATAACTGGGAATTTTCCGTCTCTCTTATGTCTATACTTTTAGGCCTAGGGGTGTCTATGGGAATAGGTATAATATTCGGACTTTACCCAGATAAAAAGGCGTCGGATTTAAGCCCAATAGAAGCTCTAAGATATGAATAAATTTTTATTTTTCTATGGACATTGTTTACTCAATAAAAAATTCAATAACATCCCTAAGCTCTAATAAGGTGAGAACCAGCCTTACTGTTTTGGGTATAGTTATAGGAATAGCTGCTATCATAATTGTCTTCTCAGCAGGCGCTGCCATAGAAAGACTAATCCTTTCAGAAGTGGAGTCTTTTGGGACTGATATTATAGAAACAGAAATAAAAATTCCTACTAGCAAATCCGGGATGGCTGGAGAACAAGAATCGGCCACCGGCATAGCTACCGGAGTTCACATTACAACTTTAAGTTTGGAAGATATGGAGGATATTAACAAACTACCCAATATATCAGGAGGCTATTCAGCTATAATGAGCCAAAAACAAATTAGCTATTCAAGTCAAAGAAAAAAGGCCTTTTTAATGGGAACCAATGCTTCCTTTGTTGCTATAGACAAGACTGAAATTGATGAAGGTAGATTTTATACTGAAGACGAAGACAAATCACTAGCCCAAGTTACGGTTATAGGCTCAAAAATAAAAGAAGAGCTCTTTGGAGAATCAAATGCCCTGGGAAAATGGATAAAAATAGGCAGTTCTAAATATAGAGTGATAGGGATTGCCAAGGAAAGAGGGGCAGTTTTTACTATGGATTTTGATAGCTATGTTTACATTCCTATAAAAACATTACAGAAAAAAATAATGGGAATAGACTATGTGCTCTATATGGTTCATGAACTTAAAAATACAGAAGAAGGTGATAAAACGGCTGAAAAAATGAGAGCAATTCTAAGAAATAACCATAATATAGAAGCTCCTTACAATGAAGAAACTGGAAAATTAGATGTCAACAAAGATGACTTTAGGGTCGTAACAATGGACGAAATGCTTGATATGTTAAATATTGTCACTAGTGCAATTACTATATTATTATTAGCTATAGTAGGAATATCACTATTTGATTGCGGGGTAGGAATCCTGAATATAATGTAAGTTAAGGTTAATGAAAGGACCTCGGAAATCGGTCTCAGAAAAGCAGTTGGAGCTCAAAAAGGAGATATTCTAATACAATTCTTAATAGAATCAATAATAATAACTCTTTTAGGGGGAATTATTGGGGTAATCATGGGCGCAGGAATTTCTTATTTAATTTCCAGGGGAGCAAGTTATTACGGACTTGCCTGGGTATTTTCGATTCCCTTAAAATCTATTGTAACTGCTTTCGTTTTTTCTATCTTCTTTGGAATAATGTTTGGTCTTTACCCTGCTAAAAAAGCGGCTGAAATGGATCCAATAACTGCCTTAAGATTAGAATAACCCAACAGTTTCAATTTGTCTTTTTTTGTGTTAAAATTAAAGAAAATAAGATATATAAATGATTGAGAAAAAAGAATTAAAAAAATTATTAAAAATCAAAGGGGTGGTTAGAGGAAGTGTTCTTAAAACCGACCTTCAATATGTTTTAGATAAAAAGGGAGAAGAAGGAATAAAAAAAATAAAGAGAGAAATAAAAAAAATAGTCCCCGATTTTGACTATAATGAAGTTAAAAATACTGATTGGTACCCAATAGGCTGGAGAGCCTTATCCCTTCTAATAATAATAGAAACCTTCAACTGGGACGAAGAAGAAGTTTTTAGAATGGGCCAAGCAGCTCCAAAAAATTCTTTTATTGCTAAAACTATTTTAAGATTTTTTGTATCGCTCAAAAAAACCGTTGAAGAAATACCAAAATATTGGAGAAAGCACTATTCTGTTGGAAAAATGGTTAATAAAAAAGTTGATATTAAAAATTAAAATATCTTAATACAAATATGATATTTTAATAT
>JAQICS010000067.1 GCA_027858435.1 Patescibacteria group bacterium
AACAATATAAGTTAATTATTCAAATTAATTACTTACATAATCACAATATTGGTAACTTTCTGTGCAATCATCTTTTGTATAATCTGGACCACTATATGAACCATCTGGCAGACAAGTTCTATAATAATAATTGCATCCTATAAAATCACACACATAATCATCTTCATAAAATTTCTTCGTTGAAGCTTGACAGGACGTTCCTACATATGAACCAGTCCATGACCCATTAGAACAAGTTTGTTCTTCATACTGACAAGCATAACCACAAGATACATATACTTTATTCGATCTATCTCTAGTGCTTCCTTCTTTTATACTAGAAGTTGAATCATCACAATCATTATCATTTGTTACATAACCACTAGGTATGGAACATTCATAGACGTAATTACTTGAATCACCATCTCCGTCACCATCAGCGTCTCTGTAAAATTTTCCCATGTCATAACAACCTGTGTTAGAACTATTTGAACAAGTCAGCGAAGGACAATCTGTGCAACTAGTTGATCTATATGAACTAGAATAAGTTCCATCTGGACAATCAGTACAAGTACTTGCTCCTGCTGTAGAATATTCCCCTGGATAACATGAATACCTAGAATTATTACCAGGACATCTATATCCAGCTGTACAACTACTACAGTTTCCATAATAACAATAATCACCAGATGGACAAGTATATTCAGAACAACCTTGAGCTGAATAAGTACCATTCCAAGTTCCATCTGATAAACATGTTTGAGTCTGACTTGAACAATTCTCATCACAATCAACTGTATAAGAAGAATACCTGACTCTGGTTTTTCCTTGATAAATTGATGAATTAGAATCATCACAATCACCTCTATTTTTCACATAACCATAAACACTATAGCTGCATGAATTTTTTGACTGATTTGGATCTCCGTATCCATCTCCATCGTCATCATCATACCATGTTTCAGAGGTATCTTCCGTACAACCTGTTGCAGAATATGTACCAAACCATGATCCATCCGGTTGACAATATTGAGTTTGTGAATAGCAATTTGAATCGCAGGCTACAGAAGTATTCCACCTAACTCTAGTTCCTTGATCATTTAAATCAAATTCGTAAGTACCTGTCCATGACCCATTAGAACAAGTTTGTTGTTCAGCATCAATTATTGCTAGTCCACAAGCCACACCATCACCATCGTATTTAGTTCTAGTACTTCCCTCATAGATACTAGCGGTACTGTCATCACAGTCATTATTATTAGTTACATGATCACTTGGATAATTATATGAACAATAAGCACTAGTTGAATCGTTTGGATCTCCATCTCCATCACCATCTGCATCGTGATAGACTGTTATTTTAGAATATGGAGTACAAGCAGTGTAATTATATGTTCCACTCCAAGAACCACTAGACAAACATGTTTGTGTTTCAGAATTACAAGTTGTGCCACAAGTTTGACTACTTTCATACATAGTTCTAGTGGAATTTGTACAGCTATATCTATCATAACTTGTATTGCTATCCCAATTACCATTTGAACAAGTTCTATAATAACCTGAGCAATAAGCTCCACAAGAAACACTATAAAGTCTGTACATTACTCCACTAAAACTAGAGCCTACATCACCTCTAATGTCATCACAGTCATTATTATTAGTTACATGATCACTTGGATAATTATATGAACAATAAGCACTGTCTGCATCACCTGGATCTCCATAAGTATCAATGTCAGCATCGTGATAGACTGTTATTTTTGAATAAGAATCACAATTTGGTTCATCATATGAAATACTGCCATACCAAGTTCCATCGCTTTGACATGTTTGAGTTTGAGAATATGATGAACATAAGCCACCACATACTTTATTAGTTGAATACATGATTTTAACTGAAACACTTGAACATGAGTTGAGTAAAGTGTAGCTTCCATTCCAAGTTCCTCCAGCTAGACAAGTTCGTGTTTCTGAATCATTAGCAGTTCCACAAACTGTAGCAACACAAGCATATCTAGTTATTACACTTCCTAATCCTATGCTACCATCGCTATCATCACAGTCATTATTATTAGTTACATATCCACTTGGCTGTGAACAAGAATCGGTATAATTATTAGGATCACCGAAAGTATCACCATCAGCGTCTCTATAATATCTTGCATCAGAATAACAAGAAGTAGCACCTGTTCCTGAACAAGTTCCAGCTGGACAACTAACACAAGATGTTTCTCCAGTTGTATTAGTGTATGTGCCCACTGAACAAAGTGTTTTTTCACCGCCACTACAATATGAACCAGCGGGACAAATACTTTGATCGGTTCTAGTAGTGATTGTGCCACCAGTTGTGTAATGCCCAATATCAACTGTAGAGCAAGAAGTTTGATTAGTACCACTATATTTAGTAACTGAACCACAAGCATTAATTGTGCCGTCTCCTGGACAATAATAACCAGCGCTACAAGTTGAACATGATCCACTATTACAATACTGACCGGCTGAACAATAGTTTACACCACAACTGTATTCAGTATAAATACTGCTTACCTGCCAAACACCATTTGTACAACTAAAATTCTGATCATAACTAGCACAGCTTTGATTGCAGCTAACACTACTTGTTGAATACATAGTTCTACTACCAGTAGTGGTTACTGTTATGTTAGTATCATCACAGTCAAGCTTATTCTCAACATGACTAGATGGTGCTTCACATGATAGACTTGATCTATCTTTTGGATCACCATATATATCACCATCGGCATTATGATACCAATAGATTGGAGCAGTTTCTACACAAGTAGGAAATGTGTAATCAGCTTGACAAGTTACAGAATTAGCACAAACACCAACACCACAAACATTATTATCACCAAGATTACATACACAAGGCATCTCCTCCATTGAAGTTCCAACTACTTCATTTCCTTCTACAGCACCTCCATAAATATTAATACATTCAAGCCCTCCACAAGCCGGTTCTTGTAATATTTGCCTTGTCCAAGTTCTAGTCCTTCTTTGATTATCAATTGTAATACTACCACAAGTACCATCATCTACCCAGTCCGTATAAATAGGTTCTCCTAGCTCACAATCTTGAGCTTGAAAAATATTTGGATCACTTGGATCACAATCGACTACTAGTTCAGTGCTAGTTATAGCATTGGGGAAATTTTCTGTATCTGATTTTATATAAGTTGTAGCTCCTGATACCACTGTACTGCTTGTTCCAGTGTTATAAACAAATATATCATTATCTGGATAGCCATCTAAATCACCATCCTCTAAATACAGAGAACCACGAAGTAAGGCACCAACACCTTCTGCTCCACTTGAACCATCGGGATACTTATTTATTATTATCTGTCCTCCTTCAACAAATAATTGTTGTCCTGGGCTTAAAACCAATGAAGAGTCACGATCAATTGTTAATTGTGCCCCAGTTTTTATATAAATAGGATCATCAACACTAGGGCCAGAAAAGGCAAAGTCATAAGTACCACTATTTATTTGACAATCACTGGTTATATTAACATTACCACTTACATCTGGTGAGTTAAAGTTACAATCTGTAACTTGAGATAAACTCTCTTTACTCGACCAAGTAAAAATAGTTAAAAAAATAAGAGCAAAAAAAAGACTAAAAGCTAAACTTTTAAGTATTTTTTTGACTCTTGTTCTAGGTAAGTCCATACAAATATATTAATGTATATAATTAATTACTAACTGATCTAATCACTCCCTTGTTGTCTGGATTGTCAATATAAAATTCATATTCACCCGGTTGCGGTCCCATAAAATAATAGGTTAAACCTCCACTTTTTTTGGAAAAAGACAATTTAGTTTCATCATTTTCAAATTCAATAACCATTTCATGATCTTTATTGTCATTTGCTATCAAAATTAAAGGAACTTTAACGTTATAAATAACATTTATTTCCTTAGGTTGAAAATCATTTTCACCAACAATAATTCTTTGTGCTTCCTGCAAAATTCCTTCCTTATATATTACTGCTTTTTGAGGTTTAATCTCTTTAAGTTCATCAATGTTCTCTATTTTGCTTTCATTATCAGTATTAACAACTTTTTTTGGAACCATTGGCCCATCTATTTTTGGTGTTTTTATATTTTGTACATTTACTTTAGTATAAACATCTTGAACCTCATCATTTCCTGGTCCAGTTAATATGCCTGGTTTTAAACGTAGAAATAATAAGCTTAGAAATATTAAAGCTAAAAAAATTACAATTATAGTCAACGTAACAATTCTTTTTTTCTTATTCATATGTTTATATATTTATATTAA
>JAQICS010000069.1 GCA_027858435.1 Patescibacteria group bacterium
ATCTAATGGTTATTTACATGACAGTTAATTTAATAAATAAAAAGATTTATATTGGTAAAGATAGTAAAAATAATCCTAAATATTTAGGTTCAGGTCTTTTAATAAAAAGGGCTATTAAAAAATATGGTAAGGAAAATTTTAAAAAAGAAATACTTGAATATTGTGAAACTACTGAAAAACTTAATGAAAAAGAGATTTATTGGATTGAAAAGTTAAATGCAATTCAAGGGGGATATAATATAATGAAAGGAGGTGAAGGAGGAGATAATTTTACAAATCACCCTAATAAAGAAAAGAGGCGACTTCATTTAAAAAACAGAAAACTTACAGAAGAATGGAAAATAAAAATAGGTAATTCAAATAGAGGTGTAGCTAGAAATAATAAACATTTATATACAAAAGAAGTTAGAGAAAAAATAGTAAAAACAAGATTAAAAAACAAAAAAACCTGGACATTATCTAAAGCTTCAAAAGAGAAAATATCAAATGCTCTAAAAGGTAAGAAAAAACCACCTAGGACAAAAGAGCACCTTGAAAAATTAGCTAAATCAAATAGAGAAATTGATAAATCTATTAAAATAAGAGGCAAAACATATGAAGAAATATATGGTATTAAAAGAGCTAAAGAATTAAAAAAACTTAAATCTAAAAAGTGGAAAAATGAGCAAGGATATATAAAGGGTAAAAAACTCTTTAATAAAAATGGAAAAGTAAAATATATTAATATTAAAGAAATTGAAGAATACATTATTAATGGATGGAAAAAAGGAGGTATAAAGCATGCTTGAAATACAAAAAGAAATAATAAAAAATGGATTAGAATATACTATAAATAAACATAATTTAATATATAAGAATTATGGCCATAAATGTTTACTTCGTTATAATCAAGTTAAAACTGATTTGAGTAAAACAGCTGCACAAGATTGTAGAGGCCTTATTTTAGAAGTAGGTACTTGGAAAGTAATGTCATTAGCATTTAGAAAGTTTTTCAATGCTGAAGAAGGTCATGCTGCGAATTTAGATTGGGATTCTGCTAGAGTTCTTGAGAAAATTGATGGTTGCTGTGACGGAAATACTATTTTAGAAACAACTGATGGTCAAAAAACAATCAAGGATATTTGTGATTCTAAATATAATGGTAATGTAAAGGCGTTTGACCATGAACTACAAGAAATAGTTTACAGTAAAATTATAGGTCATTCCATTAAAAAAAATAATAATGATTGGTATGAAATTGAATTAGAAGACGGTACTTTTATTAAATTAACAGGTAATCATAAAGTATATTTACCTAACCTTAATTGTTATAGAAGAGTAGAAGACCTAGAATGTAATGAATATTTTTTATTAGAGAAACATGATTAGCATCGATTTTCTCTAGTTTCTAGAATATATGAATAAAAGTTCCAGAAATGAAATGCCCTTATTGTAAAAAAGAAAATCCAGGTACTACTCATATTTATGCGTGTACTAATAAAAAAGATAAAAAAGAAATTAAATATGAATACATCATATTTAATTACCCATTATTAACTATTGAAATATTTAAAGATTTATATCTTAATAAGAAATATAGTTTAGTTGATTTTAAAAGTAAATATGATATTGCATATTCCCAAACTAATTTTCTATTGGATTATTATAGTATAACTAAAAGGACTCGTTCAACATCTGCAAAATTAGGTGCTAAAAAGACTAGAAAGATGCTCCAAGAAAAATATAATGTTAATAACATTTCACAGTTAGAAAGTATTAAAAAGAAAAAAGAAGTAACATGTTTAAAAAATCATGGTGTAAGTAATATAAGAAAATGCGAAAAATTTAAAGAACATGTTAACAATATTATGCTTGAAAAGTATGGGCAATTAAGAATTACAAACCCTGATAAAATTAAAGATTATTATAGTAATAGAAGTGAAGAAGAATCAAAAGCACATAAAGAAAAAATAAAAAAGTCCAAAGAAAGTTGGAGCGAAGAATTTTACGAACAGTGGGTTAATAAAATTAAAAAAGCGTCAATCTTATATTGGGATAATCTTGAAAATAGAGAAAAAGCATCATTAGAAGCTAAGAAGAGTTGGGAATTATTAC
>JAQICS010000003.1 GCA_027858435.1 Patescibacteria group bacterium
AATTAGAGGAGCATTTTTTCTAATTAATAGAGAAAATTATAAAAAAATTAGTGGAGGAAAATTACCGCTTCTTGATGAAAGATATTTTATTTGGTTTGAAGAAGTTGATTTTTGTAAAAAAGTATATAAACTGGGAGGGGAAGCTTGGTATAGTAGTAAAGCTAGATGTTTAGATTATGTTGGAGCTAGTTTTTCGCAAATTAAACTAAAAAAAACCCAAACATATTTTAGAAATTCCATGTTAAAATATTTTAAAAAATGGGAGTCAAAATGTTCATATTATACTTTAAAATGGGCTTGGAAATTGATAATGATATTTGTTAAATAATTATGAAAAAAGTTGCCGTTGTTTTAGTAAACTATCACGATTACGCTAAACGATTTTTAAATGATTGTCGTCAGTCTTTGCTTAGGCAAGATTATGATAAAGAATTAATTGACTTTTATGTTGTTGATAATGATTCAAGTGAAGAAACTTTTAATTATCTTAAAAAAGAATTTCCTGAAGCCAAAATACTGAGAAGAAAAGATGGTAATTATTCAGCTGCTAATAATTTAGGTTTTCAAGAAGCTATAGCTAATGGTTGTCAGTATCTAATTACTGCCAATATGGATACTCAAATGGATGAAAATTGGTTAAAAGAGTTAGTTAGAGCACTAGAGCAAAACCCCGAAGTAGCTGTAGCTCAATCTAAAATACTTCTTTATAAAAAAAGTGATAGAATTAATTCTCTTGGAAACAATATTAATTATTTAGGTTTTGGCTATACAGATGGATACTTTGATAAGAATAGAGAAATAAATGGTTACCCTAATATAAAAGGCTATGCTTCTGGTTGTTCATTTATCGTTAAATCCGAAGTATTTAAGATGATAGGTGGCTGGAATGAGGAGTACTATATGTACCATGATGATGTTGAATTCAGCTTGAAAATTAAAACAGCGGGGTATAAGATAGTACTGGCACCAAAATCTGTAATGTTTCATAAATATGAATTTTCTCGTAGCATGAAAATGTTTTATTTTATGGAAAAAAACAGATATTTAACTTTGCTCATTTTTGCTTCAAAAAAATATTTATCTCTCATATTTCTGCCACTTTTTGCAATAGAGCTAGGAATGCTATTTAAATCTTTTTTTGATAAAAGTTTAAAAGCTAGGTTAAAAGTGTATATGTATTTTTTAAAACCGCAAACCTGGATTAAAATTAAAAAAGAAAGAAGAAAAATTAAAGAATATAGAAAAGTTAGCTTTTCTCAGCTAAGCAAAGATTTTACTTCTAAAATAGAATTTCAAGAAATAGATAGCCCTTTGATGAAGATTTTTGTTAACCCATTTATGAAATTTTTTTGGTTTTTTATAAAAAAACTTGTTTAAGTTAATATGGATTTATCAATCATTATTGTAAATTATAATAATTTGGGAAAACTAGCTAATTGTCTAGATTCTTTTTCTAAATCAAATTTAAGTGATTTACAACATGAAATAATAGTGGTTGATAATAATTCAGAAGATGATTTAAGACTTTTATCTCGTGTAATAGATTTTAAAATAATAAATAGCGAGAAAAATTTAGGAATGGGTGGTGGAAACAATTTAGGTATTAAAGAATCTAAAGCAGATATTGTATTAGTTTTAAACCCAGACACTATAGTTAATGGCCCAGCTATTAAAGAATTATATAACTACTTAAAAGAAAATAAAGAAGTTGGTCTTGTGGGACCAAAACTATTATACCCAGATGGCAGTCTACAATATTCTTGTGCTAAATTTCCTAATTTTTTTATACCAATTCTAAGACGAACATTTTTAGGGGATAAGTTTAAAAAGAAAAGAGATGATTTTATGATGCTTGATTTTGATCATAAAAGCATTAAAGAAATCGATTGGGTAATGGGCTCTTGTTTGATGTTTAAAAAATCATGGGAGTATAAAGAAGAGGATAAAAAAGATGAAGATAAAAAAGAAGAAAAGAAGGAGGAAGAAGATAAGGAAGAAGAAAAAGATGAAGATAAAAAAGAAGAAAAGAAGGAGGAAGAAGATAAAAAAGAAGAAAAGAAGGAAGATTCAGTTAAAACAGAAAGAGTAGGTAGATATAAAAGTGTTCAAGATAAAGAAGACGAAAAGAAAGATAAAAAAGACAAAAAAAATAAAAAGAAAAGTGAAAAGGATGATGATGGATTGTTTCATGTCTTATTTGATGAAAGATACTTTATGTATTTTGAGGATATTGATCTTTGTCGGGAAGTAAAAGAGCATGGCAAGAAGGTTATTTATAATCCAAATGCCACTATTATCCATGATCACGCCAGAGATAGTGCGAAAAACCCTTGGTATGTAGCTCTGTTTAAAGATAAAATAACCTGGATTCATATTTCTTCTTGGATAAAGTATTTTCTAAAATGGGGTTTTAAAAGTAAATAAAAATATATGAGAAAAGTTAAAAAAGCAATATTTCCAGTGGCTGGATTTGGAACAAGATTTCTTCCCGCTACTAAAGCTCAACCTAAAGAAATGTTAATGATAGTTGATAAGCCAGTTATTCAGTATTTAGTTGAACAGGCAGTGGAAGCTGGAATTGAAGAAATAATTTTTGTTACTGGACGAGGTAAAAGAGCAATCGAAGATCATTTTGATTATTCCTATGAACTTGAAAAAACTTTAGTAGAAAAAAGCAAGCTTGATTTATTGGATAAAGTAAAAGAAATTGAATCACTTGCTAAATTTTCCTATGTCAGACAACCAATTCCACTGGGTGATGGCCACGCAGTTAAGTGTGCTGGTCATTTAATCGAAGAAGATGAACCAGTGTTAGTAATGTTTGGAGACACATTGTATGATGCTCCAGTTTCCCCTGTTAAACAAGTTTTAGATGTATATAACAAATATGGAGATTCAGTAGTTGGACTATCAGAAGTTGATAAAAAGGATGTTAAAAAATATGGTGTTATTGATGGAATTGATTTAGGAGAAGATAGTTATGAGATTAGAAATTTTGTTGAAAAACCAGAACCAGAAAAAGCTCCTTCTAATTTAGCAGCGGTTGGTATTTATGTTATCACTCCAGAGGTAATTAAAACTGTTTCACAAATGAAAAAAGGTAAATCTGGTGAGATTCGTTTAGCTGATGCCTTTGATAAAATGTTAGATGACTCAAGACCAATTTACGGAAAGAAAATTAATGGCGAATGGCTTGATACTGGTAATAAATATAATTTTATAAAAGCTAGTTTAAAGTTTGCTCTAAAAGATGAAGAAATTGGAGATAAGGTTAAGGAGTTAATTAAGGATTTAAACAAGTAGAAAAAAAATTATATAATATTATGAATAAGATAATACTTTCAGTGATAACTGGTTTAACTATCTTCTTGTTTTTGTTTTTATCTTTTTTTGTTTTTATAATTATAAGAAGTAATATTATAGATATAGGAAATCAAAGAATAGACTACTTTCTATTATTTAAAGATTTAATATTTGTAATACTGTGGTTATTATTAATACCTTTAATTTTGAAATTATTTAAAAAATCAAACAAAATAGAAGAAGAAAAATAGAAAAAAGAAGAATAAATAGAAAATAAAAAAATAAATAAAAAATAAATATAAAAAGTATATAGAAAAAAACCATCTTTATTTAAAAGATGGTTTTTGTATACTAATTTTTATTCTTTTCTTGTTCCTTTTTCAATCTTTTTTTATTTAACTTCAATTCTATAAACACCAGAACCTTCTTTTAATTTAGACCAAAAATATAGATAATTATTTTCAGTATCTAAAACAGGGGAGTGGATAGTTTCAGTTTCAAGAAGTTTAGTATTGTAGTTATTTTTTAAATCAATGACTCTAATGTTTTGTTGACTAGTTACTATAATATAATTTTCTGATTTGTTTAATATTATATTATTTAATATTTCACTAAAACGATTAATTAAATATTTATCCCCATTTTTTAAATTAAAGATATTAACTTCCCAGTCGTTTATATAAAGTAAGGTGTAATCATCGAGCCATTGCCAGTCGTTTAAAAAACTTATTTTCCTTGTTCCTTTATCAATTTCTTCTTTGTTAATAAAATAAAGAGTATTATTTTGATTATCAAACAAGCTTAGGTAGGGATTGTCGTCTTCGCCTCTAAAACTATAATTGGCATTTTTAGGAAGACTTATTTCTTTAATTATTCTATTTTCTTCTAAGCTGTACTTACTTAAATAATAGTTATTATCTTCTTTTTTTAAAACAAGAAAAATATAGTTTTCTTCAGGAAAATAATCAAGAAAATTAGTATCATTAATTATTGTATAAACTTCTTTATCAGAAATATCAAAATAATTTAGGGAGTTGTTATTTTTATAATAGATTCTATTTGAATCTTCATCAAATCTCCAGTGACTTGCGTTTTTTCCAATTAATGATACATAGTCTAAATCATTTTCTTGGTTTGTTGGTGAGAAAAAATAACCATCTATAAAGAGCATATTATTATTACACCATTTTGGTTCATAATTTTCTAAATTTTCTAGATCATTTAAAATATCTCTTTTTTCTTGTGTTTTAAGATTTATGATTTCCTTTGAATCTTTTAAGTATATATATTTATTATCTTCACTTATCAATATATTTTCCCTATCACTGTTTTCTTTAGTGATAGTTCTTAAACTGGGGTTACTTGATTTATATAAATTAATATTTTCTAGTACCGTTGTTTGACCAGAATGAACATTAATTTTTTCTTGATAAGGCCAATAACCATCTTTTTCTAAGCTAATATTATATTCACCAGGTATAATATTTCTAATTTGAGCCGGCGTTTTTAAGTGTTCTTTTTTAAATAACTCTAGGGAAGGAGTAGGTTGAAGTTCTCCATTTAAATATATTGAAGCATTTTTTGGTTCAGTTTCAATATCTATCATACCAGTTCTAACTAAAACGCGATTAAAATCAATTGGTCTTTTTAAATTGAATTTATAGCCGGAAGCATATAATGATAAAAGAGTTGTAGCTACTACAAAAATAACTATAAAAAAATTAAAAATAAAATCTCTTATTTTCTTGTTCATATCTTTTTATTTAGCTATTGATTTCAATTCTTTTAATATCAGCACCAAGAGAGCGTAAACGCTCATCTAGTTTTTCATAACCACGATCAATTTGATAGATGTTATCTATTTCAGTTGTGCCTTTAGCTATTAGAGCAGCGATTACTAAAGCAATACCAGCTCTAATGTCAGGGCTAATTAACTTTTTAGCTTGAAGTTTACTTGGACCGCTTACAACCACTCTATGAGGGTCACACATAACAATATTTGCCCCCATTTGTGAAAGCATGTCTGTCCAAATTAAACGTCTATCATAAATATTTTCTTGAATTAAACAAGAACCATGAGCTTGAGTCATTAAAACGATATAAGGTGATTGTAGATCTGTTGAAAATCCAGGATATTCATGAGTTTTTATATCTCTTGCAATAATTTTTTTAGATTTTTTAACAAAGATATAGTCATTGCCTCTTTCATAATTAACTCCAATCTTATCAAAAACAGCTAAAAGACTTAAAAGATGTTCAGGTTCACACTTGTTTATTTTAATTTCTGAATTTGAAGCAGCAGCTAAAAGAGCGAATGAACCAGCTTCAATTCTATCAGGAATTATTTGACAAATTCCGGCTGATAATTTCTTAATTCCTTCAATTATAATTGTTGGAGATCCAGCTCCTTTAATTTTAGCTCCTTGTTTGTTTAAATATTTAACTAAAGCCTCAACTTCAGGTTCCATAGCGCAATTTCTTAAAATAGTTTTTCCTTCCGCTAAAGTTGCTGTCATTATCATGCTCTGTGTTCCGGTAACAGTTGCTGTTGTGAAGAAAAAATCACAACCTTTTAATTTATTAGCTTTAATGTGGTAGAAATTTTCACCCATTTCAACTTCAGCACCAAGTGCTCTAAATCCTTCAAGAAAAAGATCAATTGGTCGACCAGCTGCGCCGATAACACAACCACCTGGGTGAGGAAAGTTAACCTTTTTAAATCTAGCTAAAAGTGGACCAACAAACATAACTGAAGTTCTAAATTTATCAGCTATTTTATAATCTAAGTCAGTTTTATCTAGTTTTTCTGTTTTAATTTTAATAGTTCGTCCTTTATCTTCAATTTCTGCTCCTAGGCTTTTAAGAAGTTCGATTGATTTTTCAACCCCATCAATTCTAGGCATGTTTTTAAGTATCATCTCATTACTTGAGAGAATAGAGGCTGGCATCATTATTTGAGCATTATTTTTAGCTCCTGATACACTAATTTCACCTTTTAGCTTTTTATTACCTTTTATTATAAATTTTGACATATTTTTATCTTTAACTTGCTAATTTCAATTAAAATTGGTTTTAGCTTTATTTATTCTTTAACTATAGCCTATTTATTGACAATTTTCAAATATTTGTTATTATTATATCAGCTCAGGCAGAAGCCCTGATTTTTATTAATAAGTCTTGAAAAAGAATATATAATCATATGTCAAAAATAGCCGTTATTAAGACCGGAGGAAAACAGTACAAGGTCAAAGAAGGAGATAAAATTAAAGTTGAGAAACTTGAAGTAGAGAATGATAAAAAAGTTAAATTAGAAACTTTGCTTATTTCTGATGGAGAAAACACAGAAATCGGAACACCTTCTTTAGGAGAAAAAGTTGAAGCTGAGGTAATTGATACTGCCAAAGGCAAGAAAGTTACTGTTGTTAAATACAAGAACAAAACTAGATACAAAAGAACTATCGGTCATCGTCAAATTAAAACCGAACTAAAGATTTCAAGTATTGCTTAAATTTAGTAAAATATTGGTTTTATATAAAAACACCTTTTTTGAAAAGGTGTTTTTATATTTATTTAACTAAATAGTAAAGTAATTTACTATACTTTATTTTTTTAGTATAAGTATTTAATTAAGACAATTAAGATCTATTCTTAAAAGCAGAGGCAAGAGTAATTTCATCTGCATACTCTAAATTACTGCCAGCTGGCAATCCTTTAGCTAAGCGACTAATCTTTACTTTGTCTTTTAGTATCTTATTTAAATACATAGCCGTTGTTTCACCTTCTAAAGTGAAATTTAAAGCTAAAATAATTTCTTCAATATTTTCTTTCTCTATTTTAGAAATTAGTCTTTTAATATTTAGCTTTTCTGGACCAATTCCGTTAATAGCATTAATTAAACCACCTAGAATAAAGTATTTTCCATTGAATTGTTTAGTGGCCTCAATTAAGGCTAAATCTTGATTATTTTCAATAACACAAATTGTTTTCTGTACTCTTTTATCATCTATGCAAATAGAGCAGGGATCCTTTTCTGAAATAGAGAGACAGTTATGACAAATAGTTATATCTGATTTAATATTAGAAATTGAACTACTAAGTTCTTCTAAATATTTAGGATCTTGTTTTAACAGAAAAAAAGCATACCGTTCAGCAGTCTTTGGACCCACACTCGGAAGTTTGGATAAATTATCAATTAATTTTTGCAAAGGTGCTGGGTAGCGCATATTTTTAGCTTAAGCCTGGAAAGCCGCCCATGTCTTGCATTTTTTTAGCCATTATTTTTTGAGCCTTTTTAATAGCACCATTTAAGCATTCTTTAATTGCTTTTTCACTTTCAGCTTTGCCTAATTCTTCATTAATATTTACTTCAGTGACTTCAAGGTTACCATTTAAAGAAACTTTTACTCCATTTTTTTCTTCAGTAATTGTTTCTTCAGCTAAAGCTCCTTGCATTGTTTTAGCTTGACTTCTTAAGTCTTTAAATTGTTTTAGTTTACTAAACATAATTTTTTTTATTAATTTTAATATTTAAATTATTAATTATATTATTATTCTTCTTCTTGATTTTTAGCATAACTCTTAAAACTAGCAGTAGTTTCATCAAAGAATAGGTCAATTTTACCAGTTGGACCATTTCTGTGCTTAGCTATATATATTTCAGCCTTATGTTTTTCATCTTCTGGTAGGTCATTAGGATCAAAACCTCTGTCAGATGATTTCCTGTAAATAAACATAACTACATCGGCATCTTGCTCAATTGAACCGGAATCTCTTAAATGAGACAATTTAGGAATAGCTGGGTGAGTAGCCTCAACAGCACGAGATAGCTGAGCTAAGGCTAAAATAGGGAGATTTAGCTCACGAGCAATGGATTTTAAACCACGACTAATTTCAGCAATTTCTTGAACACGATTATCACCATATTTACCTCGACCCTCCATTAACTGAAGATAGTCAATTACAATTAAACCTAAACCTTTTTCCATTTGTAGTCTTCTACATTTGGCTCTAATTTCCATAATAGATAATGTGCCTGAGTCATCAATATATATTGGCGCCTCTGCTAATTTACCCATTGCATCACCAATTTTAGCAAAATCATTACTATCTTCTTTATCAGATAAATTACCAGTTCTCATTTTCCATAAACTAACTCCAGCTTGAGCACAAAGCATACGATCAACTAATTGTTCTTTACTCATTTCCAGTGAAAACAAAGCCACTCCTTCTTTACTAGCAATAGCGGCCTGGCGAGCCATATCAAGAGCAAAAGAGGTTTTACCAACTGAAGGACGAGCAGCTAAAATTACTAAATCTGATTTTTGAAATCCAGCTAGAACTTTATCAATATCTGGGAATCCAGTAGTTAACCCTCTTAACTTACCACTTTTTTTATGAAGTTCATCAATTCTTTCAAAAGCATCAGCTAAAAGAGTGTCAATTGGTAAAAAAGCATTTTTTAAATATTTTTGAGAAACAGCAAATACTTTTTTTTCTGTTTCGTCTAGTATTTCATCAATATCTTTTCCTTCATCAAAACTAAGTAATGATATATCAGAGGCAGCCTTTTGAAGTCTTCTAAGAGTTGCTTTCCTTTGAATTATATTAGCGTAGTTGGAAATATTTCCTGAAGTAGCAACTGTATTTGATAATTTAGCTAAATAGCTACGTCCCCCAATTTTTTCCAAATGTTTTCTTTCCTCTAATCGATTAGCTAGAGTAATAATATCAATTGGTTCTTGATTACTATATAAATCTTTAATAGCCTCAAAGATAACTTTATGTCCATCTTTATAAAAATCTTGCGGCATTAGAGAATCAGCTACTTTAATAATGGCGTCTTTATCGATTAAAAGACAACCAATTAATGATTCTTCTGCTTCTAAACTGTGTGGTGGTATTCTACCAATTATGTCTTCTTTTTCTTTTTCCATATGATTATTTTAGTTATTCTATCTTAACCTATCTTTTATTAATTTTCAAGGCTAGTTTTACTATTGTTTATCAACTGTTTATTAAGAGTTTATACACCTAAAAAGCATTTTAAAATTGTCAATATGACATAAAGACTAAAGTTTAGTAAGTTTTATAGAAATGTTTAGAACATTAAAAACTAAAATATAGGAGGACTGCGTAATGAAAGAAGATGATATTTTAAAAAAACAAAAGGAATTTTTTGAACGTTTTCGACTTATTTTTAATGGCACTTTTTTAGAAGAATTTTTTCAAGTGAAGCCTGAAGAATATATCGATCCAGCTATTGAAAGAAAAAAAAATGAAATGAAAATTTCTAAAATGAACGAACTAGAAAAAATTGTTTTCACTTTAATGATTAGAACTTTTGATAAGATTATTAATTATTCGGAAATTATCGGTGTTGATAAAGAGATTGTTATGGAAATACTGGTAGTTGACGACGAAGAAGCTGAAGATTTAGTTGAAGAGATGCAAGAGAGAAGTGAACTTATGTATGAAATTAACGAAGAAGAATATCCTTATGAAATTTTACAAGATTGCGTGAACGAGATAGAGAAGTATGGTGCTTTTTTTGATATTTTAAATTTTTCTATTTATTCACGTTTAAAGCCTGATCATTTTTGTCCTACATCTCAATTAAGAAAAGGGTTTTTAATTGTAAAAGATGCTGGTGAATTACTTGAAGATGATTGTTCCTATGAGGATGAAAAGAAAATTAGTTCTCAAAATTTTCGTTACAACTAAAAAATTAAAAAAACCGCCTTAAAAAAGCGGTTTCTTTTATATCTGGAGCCGACTGTCGGATTTGAACCGACGACCTACTGTTTACAAGACAGTCGCTCTAACCATCTGAGCTAAGGTGGCATATATTAAACTAATTTGTATCTAATTCTTAAAATTCCGTCTTTAAAATCATAAGAAATTATTTTAAACTCCCCTATTTCAGAAGTATTTTTTACATGGGGCCCCTTACAAGTTGCGGCATCATAATCCCCTATTTTAATAATTCTTATTTTACTTTGATTAAGGGCTGATTCTGGAACTCTTTTTAAATCAAATATTTTACCTGCCTCTTCTAGGCTAATAAACTTTTCTAAAACCGGCAAATCTTCTTTTATAACTTCATTGACTTTATCTTCAACTAACTTTATTTTTTCCTCTCCCGGATCT
>JAQICS010000029.1 GCA_027858435.1 Patescibacteria group bacterium
GTATAAAATACTTAAAATAATTAACGGACTAATAGGCATGACCACTTTTTGGAAAGGAAAATAAGCGTGACCACCATTATTTCTTTTAATTTGAAAATACCAAGAAGCACCAAACCAAAATGAAATACTACCAACTATTATACCAAACAATAGCTTATCAATACCATATGAACCAATGGTATTATTAGGGTTACCAATCATGCCTGAATAATAAAGAGGAATTATTACTATTAAGTAATAAAATAGAATGTCTACAATAAGTCTTCCTTTAAAATTTATCTTCTTTTTAGTTAACCAACTTTCTGTCCAAGAAACCATGGAAGCTAGTAGCCCACCAACCCATAATCCTGATACAACATCATCTATTCCTAAATACCTGGAAAAACCAACTCCAGCCCCAACAGCAATTGTGCAAATTGGACAAACGGCTAAGGTATTTTTAGCAAATAGAAATGAAGCTAACAATATTACTGGTAAAAATTTATAAACTTTTTTCATATTTTATTATTTATTAATTTTACTAGAAAAGAAATCAATTACATTTCTATCACCAATTAGACAATCACTTCCTGTAAAAAGAAAAGGAACTCCGATTGAATTAGTTTGCAAGCCACAATACTCTGCTTTTTCTCTTAACTCCTCTGCATTGTTTTGATTATTATATACTTCTTTATGTAAAAAGCTCACCTGTTCTTCTACGTTGTTTTCTTCAACATATTCATCAACTATTTCACAGTGTGGACAACCATCTCCGTAAAATAGAATTATTTGCTCATCTTTTACCTCATCTTTTACCTCATCTTTCATTTGATCACCTAAATCATTTTCTTTCTCATTATTACCTGTTAAAAGAAAGAAGGAAGCTATTACAACTACAATTAGTAGTATTAAAGGTATCATTGTTTTATTTTTCATAGATTATTATTTATTATTATATATTTAATTATCTTTATTAATTAATTTAGCTAAATTAAGTTTATCTGTAAAATATACAAACAGTGAAACTATGTATATAATTTTATTATTCGTATAATTAAATTAACTATAGCATATTAATAATAAACTCCACTAAATACCTGGTATAGTATATTCCAACAGCAATAAACAGACCGGCTACAAAATAGCGCATAACCTTTTCAATTTTTTGCATTGCCTTAAAAGTCTTACTAACCTTTTTCATAGAAAAGGCAATTAAAAATGAAAAGATTATAATTGGTAAACCAGTTCCAAGAGCAAATACAGGTGGTAGAAGTAGACTACTAGTTGAACTTAAAACTAAAGGTATTAAGGCTCCAAAGAATAAGACACCACTATAGGGACAAAATGCTAGAGCAAAAAGCATACCAAGAAGAAGTGACCCAACATAACCTTTTTTAGATAACCATTCCTTTACCTTATCATTACTGCCCTTACCGATCTTTAGATTTATCTTAATTACATCAAACATTATTAAACCAATTATAATTAAAATTGGTCCCAGTACTTTATCTCCCCATCCTTGAAATATACTTGATATTGAAAATGAAGATAGGCCAAAAAATATTAATGTAGCTAGTATGGTATAGCTAACTCCTCTACCAAGGGTATAAAACAAACCATTTAACAAAGTATTTTTAGCTGATTTTAATTCTTTAGAAATATAAGCGACTGCTGTTATATTAGTTGCTAAAGGACAAGGGCTAATTGAAGTTAAAAGACCTAAAAGAAAAGCAGTTAGAATAGGTATGTTTTGGTTGTCAATTAAGCTATTAATTAATTCCATATAATTTATTTAAAATAACCATTTATTTTATTAGATAAGTAAGTTTTAAACTGCTGTTTGTTGCTTAAATAGCGCCAAACGTTAGAATCTTGAAGTATATGATCTTTATCATTATATATAATGTTTAAAAACAAAGAAGAACCTGTGGCTTTATATTTATTAGCCACTTCTTTGTTTTCAGGTTTATCAACATTAATAACCTTATAATCAATAATTCCTTTATTTACTTCATCCTGAAAATATTGATTAATTGTTTCTTCAACATATTTTTCTAAAGTCTGACAAGATGCGCAACGCGCAGTTGTATGAAAATAATACATTTCTATCTTATCAGCTTTTGGCTGATCTTCTTTTGATGACTCTGCTTTTGAAATACTACTACTTGATCCATTACTTGAACCAATTACAATTAACACAATTGCTACAATAGCAAATATAGATAATTGAATTACTAAACTTTTTTTCATATAAGTTAATTAATTTTAAAATTATAAACTGCCAAATATAAGACCAGCTATTGTTGAATAAAATATTACAAGTAACATATAAACAAAGGTCTTCTTATTCCCTAATACCCCTCTTACAACCAATAAATTAGGAAGACTAAGCGATGGTCCAGCTAAAAGAAGAGCTAGGGCTGGTCCACTATGCATTCCTTTGGAAATTAGAGCTTGTAGGATTGGTATTTCTGTTAAAGTTGAAAAATACATAAAGGCACCAAAAACTGAGGCAACTAAATTACCAACAATAGAATTTGAACCAACAATATTTTCAATTAATTCATTGGGTAAAAATGGCATTATAAAACCAGCGATGAAAACACCAATAAATAAAATTGGAAGTAACATTTTAGTAAATGACCATGTTTCCTTAAGCCACTCTCTATTCATTTCCTTTTTAAAGCTCACTATTGGAATAATGACTGATGCTAATATTAGGACTCCCATTAATGAATACTTTAAAACTGCATTAATTTGTAATCCATTTACAACCAACACACTAATCATTACTAGCATAAAAACAAAAATAGTTGATTTTTTGTTTTTATCTCCTTTATCTTCTTCTAAAAACAAACCACCTTCTTCTGTTTTCTCTCTAAAGATAAACTGCATCGTAATACCTACTAAAATGGCAATTAAAATTGCTGCGATAATTCTGGCAATACCTATTTTAAATCCTAAAACAGACATTGTTAAAAATATAGCGGCAATATTAATAGCTGGTCCTGAAAAAAGAAAAGTAATAGCGGGACCAAGTCCAGCTCCTCTTTTTTTAATACCAGCAAAAAGTGGTAGAACTGTACAAGAGCAAACTGCAAGTATTGCACCTGATACTGAGGCTACTCCATAGGAAACAACCTTTTTAGCCTTTGATCCTAAGTATTTTAAAACAAAGTCTTTTTTTAAAAATACTGAAATTGCACCAGCGATAAAAAAGGCGGGCACTAGACATGTTAAAACGTGTTCTCTGGCGTATTCATGTAGTAGTAATAATCCAGAAAATATTGCTCCTGTAAAAAGATCAGAATTTAACGGCATGAAATAAAACAACAAAAACAATCCAATTAAAAGAGAAAATATTTTAATTTCTTTATTTTTCATAAATTATATAAAGTAATTACTATTAAATTAATTAATTAAATCTTTAATTTCATCAACTGTTAATACCCTGCCAGCTGATTTAACTGTTTCATCAATTGCAATTGCTGGTACAGACATTACACCAAAGTTTATAATCTCAGAAATATCGGTAACGTGTTCAATTTTAATGTCTTCTAAGCCAAGATTTTCAATAGCTTCTTTTGCATTGGCTTCAAGTTTTAAACAATTTGGACAACCTGAGCCTAAAATTTTAATAGTCATAATTTTTATTTTTTTTAATTAATTATTTCTATTTTATTCAAATTCTTTGAATAAATCTTTTGTTAATTTATTATATTTTTTAAATAATTTTTTATTTAATGAATAATAGTTTTTCTTC
>JAQICS010000048.1 GCA_027858435.1 Patescibacteria group bacterium
AATATATTCAGATTCAGCAATTTCACAACCCCTATTCCTACTTTTAGTTATTCCTCTATTAAATTTATTTCTAAAATATTTAATCCTATTATCACGGGCAATATAATCTTTAATAAGAGCTTCGGTTCCGTCGCTTGAAGCGTCGTCAATAATAATAAGCTCAAAATCTTTAAAGTCCTGGCTCAAGACACTATCAAGGGCGCGCGGTAAAAGTTTTTCACGATTATGAGTACAGATTATTATGGAGAGTTTTGGTATAGATTAGGCTTTTTTTAAACATCAAATAAGAATATATTAATTATAGCATTTACTCCCCATAAACACCTAATAATAAATCCAAATCTTTATTACTCTTTCTTAGCAAATCAATGTTTTTATTTCGGATTGATTCAAGTGCATTAATACTAATATCATCACCGACATATTCTTTGTAAAAACCAATGAATGCTTCAAAATCTTTAATAAAGCAATGCCCACCAGCACCTCGTCCAGATTTATTTATGGGACATAAATGGCTAAGACCAATTCTAGGGTCAGCACCAACTAAATTTTTAATTGTTTCATAGTCAGTTTCCAGAGAAATTGATAGGTCGTATAGAAGATTAGCAAAAATTACTTTAAAATATAAAAAACAATTAGCTCCATATTTTATGAGTTCAGCCTCCTTGGCACTACAAATTTTATTCACAGAAGAAAACGGCATTACTGATAAAACTTGAGCCGCCTTTTCCTTGTACTCATTAGAATTAATTGGTATTCCAATAATATTTCTGCTTGGATTAGCGGCGTCATGGGCAGCTGTGGCCTCAGCTAAAAATTCTGGAGAATGCATGACAAAAATATTTTTATAATCTTCTTGAATTGATTCGGTGCTACCAGGAACAAGTGTTGATTTAATAACCGCTATTTTTCCAGGAGAAACTAAGGAGATTGCTTGACGAACAATTGAATCATCAAAGCCTTCTGGGGTCGTTGGTGTTGGCAAGGCAATAAAAATAATATCGCAATTTGCAATTGCTTCTTTATTGTTAATATATTCTTTTTCAAGACTATATCTTATAACTTTGTATCCACGAGACTCAAAATTATCAGCATAGTTTTTACCAACCCAGCCCTGGCCAATAAAACCAATTAATAAGTCTCCATTTTTTTCTAACATATATTTATTTCCTGTTTAGATTATTTTTTAAAGTTTTAACTTTATCAATTGAAATAAATAATAATAAAATCGCTAAAAATTTCCTAAAAATAAAATTTAATATTAAAAATTTTAAATATTTAATCGGATACATTTTTTTAGCATATTTCCACCAATATTTAGCATTCACCCCGTTATACGTATAACGCCATGGTTTTTTTAAAAAATGAACTATAACCGCTTTTTCCATATTATCGTTGGCGAGCATATGGCTCACTAATATTTCCATATAATCATAGAGATTGCTTTCAACTAATTTAACTTTGTCATAAAATAAAGCATTTAAAACATCTTGATCTAAAAATTTTAACTTTTCAAAATTATTTTTTATATAATTAGCAATATCTTCTATTTTTATATGTTCACGAAAATATTCATTATTAATCATCAGAACACCACTATTAAAATATCGAAACTCTCTGGGGATGCCTAATAAATCGTGCCTTTCTTTGTGAAAAAATAGAATCTCGCCAACATCTTCGCAAGCCATTAAAGCCTTACCTTCAAAAGATTTATTATATAATTTATCTAAATTTCCCTGGACAATAGTGTCGCCATCAAGATATAGGCACCTATCTTCCTCTTTTGGTAACAAATAAGGAATTAACATTCTAAAATAAGCTTCTTTTGACCTTCCGTGAATCGGTCCATCATTAAAATAATCTGGACTAACTTTTATTCCCCTTAGCTCGTGCTCATCACCAAATTTTTTCACAAATTCTTCCATCTTATTAATATCAGCTTCTTCTAAGTCTGAGTGTAAAATAAAAAATTTAATTGGCGTGCTATTGTTTATAAGAATTGAATTAATGCAAACCATGGAAGGCGTGACATAACCCCTATTCATACACAAAGCGATGTTAATCTTATTGTTCATAGTTTTAATTTATTTAATCACAAAATGCTAATAAAGTTACCTCAACTAAAGGATCAAACGGATTTGTTTTCTTAATGACTATACTAT
>JAQICS010000033.1 GCA_027858435.1 Patescibacteria group bacterium
AGCAGATATTAGCGCTTGGGGAGTAAGACGTGTTAATTTGGAAAAATTAATTACTGTTTCACATGTTAAGAACCAGATAATTTGGGCACGAGATTTGGAAAATATATTAAGTTATTATAACTTATTATATAATTCTAAATTTAGTGATGACGAATTGGTTGTTATTAAAAATGAAGTAAATTCTTTTATACAATCACTTCAAAAATATCGTGATTTTTACGGTTACGATATTTTAATTAAAAACATTAATGAAAGAGTTGATTTTATTAATGTTAGTTTAATATAATAAAACACAGTAGCAGCAAGAAAAAAAACTTGCTGCTTTTTTTTATTAAATATATCTTAATATTTTCTTTAGAAAAACTTTATTATCTATAATAAAAATATTTATAAAAATTGCATAATACCTATATTTTTGTTATTATCTTCCTATAATTAATTAAAAAATAATATGGATAAAGAGTTTAAAGTACAGGTTTCAAGCGATCACTATCAAAAAACAAACTATGATAGTTTAACTAGATTTATATCATACTTTACCCAAATTGATATAGTTAGAAGTTTGCAACCAAAAAAAGTTTTGGAAATTGGAGTAGGGAATAAGACAGTTTCTAATTATTTAAATAACAATGGTATTAAAGTTGATACTTGTGATTTTGATAAAGAACTAGAACCAGACTATGTGGCTGATATTAGAGATCTGCCTATGGAAGATAACTCATACGATGCGGTAATGGCATGTGAGATAATAGAGCATATTCCTTGGGATGACGTTGAAAAAGCGCTTAAAGAGTTACACAGAGTTTCTAAAAAACATGTAATTATATCTATTCCTTATGCCGCTTTCACCTTTGAGATAATTACTAGATTTCCTTTTACAAAAACTTTGTTTAACAAATTATTTGTTAGCTGTTTTTTAAGAATACCTCGTTTCTTTATCAAACTACAGTTTAATGGAGAACACTATTGGGAGATGGGTATGAAAGGTTATCCGAGAAAGAAGATAAGGGAAGAGTTTAAGAAGTATTTTGAAATAAAAAAAGAAGTTAGACCAGTCTTAGATCACTATCATTATTTCTTTGTTTTAGAGAAGAAGTAGAATAATGAGTTAAAATAAATAATCATCTAGTAAATTAGATGATTTTTATTTTAAAACAGTTTTCTTTTTATTACCCAATGCTATATAATACAAACATATGAAAATATTACTCGTTATTACAAAAGCAGAAATAGGAGGAGCCCAAGTCTTTGTTTTAAATTTAGCAAGAGGTTTGAAGAAGAGAGGTCTTGATGTGTTAGTTGCCTGTGGACCAGGTAGTTATTTGCCTAATGAGCTTGAAAAAGAAAATATAGCTTGTTACAGGTTTAAAACCCTTAAAAGAGGTTTTAATCCAATTGCTAACATACTATTTATCAAAGAGTTAAGAGATTATGTTATGAAAAATAACTTTGATGTTGTTCATTTAAATAGCACTAATGCTTTATTGGGAGTTTGGGGTCTAAGAAAACTAGATACTGTTAAAAAGGTTTTTACCGTTCATGGATTATCACTAATTGATAAAGAACATAAAGGAGTGTCTATTGTTAAAAATATATTTAAGTTATTTTTTAAACAAGCTTTTAAATACTTAGATAAAATTGTTTTTGTTAGTAAGCTTAATTTAGATTATGCTTTTGATTCTAAATTAATAGAAAAGAAAGATATTGTAAAAGCTAAGTTAATATATAATGGCCTTGATTTAATTGATGACTATTTTTTAGATAAAGAGATCGCCAGGGAAGAGTTAGGGTTAGATTCCAATTCTTTTATCTACGGTTCAATTGGAAGGTTAGCCTATCCTAAAAATTATGAATTTCTAATTGAGAACCATTTAGAGCTTAAAAAAGAGATAAATGATGCAAAGCTTGTAATTATTGGTCAAGGGCCAGAGAGAGTTAAATATGAGGGTTTAATCAAAACCTATGGACTAGATAAGGATGTAGTTCTCTTGGGAGAAAAGAAAGATGCCAGCAAGTATTTAAAAGCTTTTGATCTTTTTGTTCTTCCGTCAGTATTTGAAGGATTATCAATTAGTTTAATTGAGGCAGTAATGGCAAATACTAAAACTATTGCTTCAAAAGTGGGAGGCAATGAAGAAATAATTGGTAGTGATAGTTGCTACCCCTTAGACAACAAAGAAGAATACTTAAAGTTAGTAAAAGAGAAGGTTAATAATCAAAAGATAGAAAATAATAACAAAGAAAAGTTTAGGGCAGATATAATGGTAGATAAATACATAGATGTATATGGTATAGGATAAAATGACCCTTATTGACCCCTAGTGACCCTTATGATATGATAAAGAAGAATTTATATTATAATTGTTTTAATAATGAGTGAAGAAATAAAGCCAGGAGCGGTTTATACAACAAAAGAGGCAGAAAAGATATTAAAAGTGAGTAATAGCACGATTAAGCGCTTACTTAAGAGTGGTTTATTAAAAGCTAATAAGGTTGGAAAACAGTATCGAATTTTGGGTTTAGAGTTATTAAGACTTGTTTCACCTGAGGTTGAGAAAAAGGCCGTTAATAGATATTTGAATTTAAAAAACAAAGTAATAGAGAAAACTAAGAATTGGTAGCCTTAGCCTTCATCTTTGATGGTTGGGGCTTTTTTATTAAATAT
>JAQICS010000039.1 GCA_027858435.1 Patescibacteria group bacterium
GCGCAGCGTCCCCTTGAGTTGTGCTAATTCTTTCCTTTTAATCGATAAATTTAAAACTGTTGATTATGGAATTAAAAATTGTTTCATAATCATTTTTTTTGTCATCAGAGTATGAAAAATTTATATTTATACTTTTATTGTTATATAGAAAGTGTACATCTTGAAGATATCCGGATGTATAATCATCAAGTGTATGTAGCAAGCCCTGCACTCCGGCTATATTAACAACTTTTTCGCTTTGTTGTATATGTCCGCCTCTACCTAGTATATAAAAATTTCTAATATCATCCAGGGATCTCATTTCAGTATCAGACATGGATATTTTTGCTTGAGCACCCTTAGTTATACTAGTTTCAAAATCTTTTGGATGGTCAATGTTGTAATCAAGCGATTGCATGTTTATATTGCAAGGATTGTACATGGAAAATGGGTTGCTGTCAGTAAAAACAAACCAATCACTAGGTAGATATGTTTCATACCCGCAATCATTGTTTTTGTATATATTATTTATACTGGATTCGCTAGATTGAATTTTTAGTAAATTTTCAAATGTTATTCCAAGGCCTAATTCTTTCATTATATCAAAAGCATCAGTAGGTCTGCCTAAATAATATCCTTTTAAATCAACAGGGGAAACATAATAAGCTTCACCATTTTTTTCAACATCTAACATAATTTTTCCTGATAATCTGGTTGGAAATTTATTATTTAGATATTGAACAAGCAGATCGTGTTTTATACCTAATCCCAATCCTCTCATCAAACTAAAAGCATCCGCTGGTCTTCCCATATAATATCTTTTTTCATTATCTGGGCTAATATACCAGGCTTCTCCGTTTTGTTCTGCCTGAAGCAGGATTCTGCCCTTTAATTCAGAGGCAAGACTTTCAGCTCTAACAATATTTATTCCAAGAAATAAAATAAATACCGACAAAGATAAAATTAATGTTAATTTAAATTGTTGTTTCATATTTTAATTAGTTAGATAAAATTTAAAGATTAAAAAGAATTATTCAGTACAACGTTTCGGCGTATCTGAAGTTGCGTAGCAATTTGGGTGGAGTCTGCAAGACGGAGCTCTTTAAACCCTGTTAAATAAGGGTGAGCGTAGCGAAAGGCTGCAAGCCGTCCCCGAGAGTTAGAATTTAGTGCCGTTTCCCGCTTACAATAACACAATCATTATCTGTGCCGTTTGAATTAATAGCTTCTTCAAAAAATTCCTTTTTAACTTTTTTATTAGGTTCTGCATTAGTTGGACCTGATTCATGGAAATAAATGTGTTCTTCATCAAATCCAGTTACAACAACAAAATGACCTTGGTAGAAATCATCTTTACGGACAATTTTATTGTAATCAATTAGAACCATTGGAACATGACCTTGTTTGATATGTTCTTCGATATCATTAATTGATAAAATTCTTTTTTCGAAAATATCACACTTAAGAAGTTTTTCAGTTGCTTTTACAACTGTTGGAACATCGGTAAATTTAAGAATTTTATCTGCATCTTTCCCAAAATGTTTTCGAATAAATGGTTCTCCTTCTAAGAATGGTTTTAAATCTTCTTTTGAATAAAATTTTAAATCTAAACCGAGATCATATAAAACTGAAATGATTTGAGAAGTATAAGTCCAAAGATTTTCTTTTCTTCCAGTTAATTTATCTAGTTCATCTAAAGAAAAATCTTTATCAAAAAAATGTTTAAGAACACATTTCATACCAACTTGCATGCATTGATTTCCATCACCATTATTTTCATAAAAAGGAATTTTTAATATCATAAAATATCATTAAAGGCACAGATATATAAAGTTTTGTTGTGGGGCACTAAATTATAATTTCATTTAACATCAGGATTATGAGAAGTTTAGACGAAGTCTAAATTTGGGTGAAGGAAGCTGTAAGGTTTTGTAATCTTATAAACCTTGTTAGTTACGTCGAGGTTGTGCAATTACCCGAAAGGATTCAACATTAAACACATAGAAAACCGAGACCGAGGAATAGCTGCAAGCGATTTTCACGAAGTGAAAAATTCCGCAGAGTTTTTTTCAGGACCAAATCATAGCAGTCTTAAGTATTCTTTAATAGCGACTCTATCAACATCAAAAGAAAGATTAGAAAGATTATCTATAGAAGTCCAAATCAATTATTCTGCTTCATTATTTTCGAAGCTTCCCTCCCAAGAATCAACAACAAAATAATGTATTCTTAATAGTCCGTCCTCAGTTTTGTGCAATAAACTACATAGATAGTAATTATTTTTAGAAGTAAGATTCACTTCTTCTTTTAATTCGCGAAGCATTGATTCTTCAGGAGACTCCCCATCTTCAACATGACCTCCAGGAATAACTATCTTACCTGGATCTAACTTCTTAGTAATCTTTCTTTTTTCTATCAATATTTTGTTATCTTTAATTAACATAAATGCAGATGTTTCAGTATGAGCCATAAAATTTAATTGATGTAAACATTATATAAATATTGTGCTTGGTCCCGAAAAAATTGTAACTAACGTCAGGGATAAATGAAGTTTTCGTAGCGTAGCGGAGAAAATTTGAGTGAAGCCCGAGCCGAGAGCTGAACCTTTTATCCCTTGTTATATGACCCGAACGAAACGAAGTGGAGTGAGAGCGCAGCGTGGCTTGAGTTTATTTTAATCTTTAGTATACTTTTTCTAATCTAATTTCTTTTTCTTTTAAAAACCCTTTTTTTCTTAATTCGCTTAATTTTTTATCGTCAATCATTTTAAAGCCAATTTTTTGATGGGCGCGAATTGAAGCAATATTTTCTTTATTGATTGTAGCATATAATATTTTAAGATTATATTTTTGTGCAAGCAAATCTTCTGCAACTTTTACAATTCCTTTTCCTCTAAACTCGGGAACAATAATAATTTGCACAAAACCTGAATTTTCAGGAAATTTTGCCGGCATATAACCAACAATTCCTGCTTTTTTATTATCGCATAGAATAGTGTGATAAAAACCTCTTTCTGAAAGCAAAATTTCCTCGTGCTCATCAAGAGTTTCAAAATATTCTGTTTCAAATTTACCGAACTTTATTTCCATATTAGATAAACCATTAAGCATCTATATAAAACTTAGGAAGATTCAAATAAATTGCGTATAACTAGTTTTTAACTTAACTTTATACATTTATCATACCATATCATGTATATTATTTAAACAACTATGTTAATATGGATAATATTTTGAATAGAATCGAAAAAGAATTTATAATACGTGGTTACAGTATAAGAACACGTAAAGCTTACTTAATATATATAAAGGATTATATTGGTTTTTGTAGGAAATTTAATTTTAAAAATAAACATATAGCTGTTGAAAATTATATTTTAAGTAAACATAAAAGAAATTTGGCACCACAAACTATAAACTTAAGCTTAAATGCAATTAAGTTTTTATATCTAAGAATTTTTAAAGATAGAGAAGAAATTAATATAAAATGTGTCAAAAGAAATAGAAAATTACCAGTGGTATTATCTAAAAAAGAAATTAAAAGGGTTATTTTAGTTACTAGAAACAAGAAATATCGCCTTATAATTTCCCTTGCCTATGCTGGTGGACTTAGAGTTAGTGAGATAATTAACTTAAGAGTTAAAGATCTAGATATAGAAGAACTTCTTATTTATATTAGAAACTCTAAAGGAAATAAAGACAGGATAAGTATATTACCAATAAAATTAAAAAAAGAATTGTATAACATCAAAAGTTTTAAAGATGCAGATGACTATGTATTTGAATCAAATAGAGGTGGTAAATTGTGCACTGCTTCAGTGCAAAAAATGTTCACCAAAAGTTTAAACATAGCAAATATAAATAAATCTGCCTCTTTTCATTCCTTGAGACACTCTTTTGCTACTCATTTACTAGAAAATG
This sequence comes from Patescibacteria group bacterium, assembly GCA_027858435.1. GTDB lineage: Bacteria > Patescibacteriota > Patescibacteriia > Patescibacteriales > UBA12465 > UBA12465. Next base: position 3,900 of record JAQICS010000039.1, read on the forward strand.
GGACTAATTTAAGATATATTCAAAAATTACTAGGACATAGCAATATTCGAACCACACAAACATATACTGAAGTTAGTAATTCAGCTTTAAAAAAAATCAAAAGTCCATTATAGCTTATAATTAACAATTTTATTATATTTTTAACAACAAATATCTTTATTTAAATTAACATCTACAAGATCACCAGTTTTTATCTTTCTTTTTGTGTTTTTTAAATATTTATTATTAAATTCTAGTGAAAATGAGTATTTTGTTACACCTTTAATTTTTTCTCCTTTCTTTTCAACTATTACTTCTAAATTTTTATTTTTATATATATTTAATATCTTTTTTTTATATTCAGTTTCTAATTTATCTGATAATTCCCTTAACATTTTTGACCTTTCTTTAATGTCTTTTACTGATACTTTATTTGGAAAATTGTATGAAGCGGTTTTTTCATGAGCAGAATAGGAAAAAACATGAACTTTAGAAAATTTTATTTCTTTAGCAAAATCATAGCTTTCTTGAAAGTCCTTATTTGTTTCTCCAGGAAAGCCAACAATAATATCAGTGGTAATTGCAATATCTGGAAGGCTTTTTCTTAATTTTTCAATTCTTTCTTTAAATATCTTAGTTTTATATGGCCTGTTCATTAACTTAAGTATTTTATTAGATCCTGATTGAAGAGAAATATGTAGATGAGGACAAATTTGTTTTTCCGTGCTCATCAGTTCAATTAATTCATCACTAACTTCATTTACCTCAATTGAACTTAATCTAAATCTTATCTTATTATCAATTTTAAGTAGCTCTTTTAAAAGTTCAGTTAAATTTAATTCCTTCCCCTTCTTGTCATACCCATATTGACCCAAATGAATACCACTTAAAACAATTTCTTTAAATCCTTTATTAGAGGCTTCTTTAACTTCGTTTATTAGTTTTTTACTACTTCTACTTTTAAGTCTACCTCTAGCATAAGGGATAATACAGTATGAACAAAACTGATTACAGCCATCACCAATTTTCAAGAAATATCTTGATTTATCAGTTGATACTAAATTGCTTTTATCTTTATTTTCTAATTTAAATTCACATTCAGGAAACAATGAAATAATTTCATTTATTAATTGATTATGTTCTCCTACTCCCCAAAAATATATATCTTTTTTATTTAAAAAAGATTTTGAATCTTTGGCTTCAGTATCTGTTTGAGGCCAACAACCCATAATGACAAATTTGCATTGAGGGAATTTTTTACTTAACTTGTTATATAACTGCCTATCCTTCGTAATAGCTGATTTTGTCACTGAACAGGTGTTAATAATTACTAAACCTGGATTATTATTGTTATAATTAAAACCAATGTTTTCTAGCTTATGTCTTAGTGAAGATGAATCATATTGGTTCACCTTACAACCAAGTGAATATATTAAAAAATTTGGTTTTTCAAGGGGCTTTTTCATATATTGTCTTCTTATTATTTTTATTTTGGTTTAATTCAAAGATATTTTTAAAGCAAATGTTAAAAAAGACTTGCCAAAAAATAAATCTTTTGATATTATGATTTCCGTTATTAGTTTTACAAAAAAAACGGCTAATGCCGTTTAATTTACATGCGCCTATAGCTCAGCTGGTAGAGCAGCTCCCTTTTAAGGAGAAGGTCCTAGGTTCGAATCCTAGTGGGCGCACCAATGCCGACTTAGCTCAGCTGGTAGAGCAACTGTCTTGTAAACAGTAGGTCCTCGGTTCGATTCCGAGTGCCGGCTCCACTCTCTCGGGCTTCGACCGAGTCCCGCCTCGATCGGTTCGTGAGCGGAGGTGTGGCCGAGCGGTCAAAGGCAGCAGACTGTAAATCTGCCCGCGTAATGCGTACGGTGGTTCGAATCCATCCACCTCCACCATCCTCACGAGCTCTCGACCAGGCGGGAGTAACTCAGGGGT
>JAQICS010000042.1 GCA_027858435.1 Patescibacteria group bacterium
CAACTTCGCCCCTGGACTCGCCGTTCCAATACCGACGTTGCCACTATTAGCACTACTAATGTCTCCTGTTAGACTGCCTGTCCAAAGATAATCAATAGAAGAAGTAGCACCAGCAATTATGTCAGGTATAGCCGAATCTAAATAACCTTTATTAATTAAATCATAATCATCATCAAGTGACATAGTATCATTTCTAACAATAGCCTCACCTCCTCCTACAACATGCAACTTGGTGGCTGGAGTAGTTGTTCCGATGCCGACTTTGCCTCCATTCAAAATCGTCAAAGCATCTCCTGCCGCAGTCGTAAATTTAAATGCTTCATATGTTTGACTACTTCCAGGAGCCCAATAAAAATTCATTGGATTAATTCCTCCCGCTGTAATCCAAAATGGTGCTGAAATATCAGTCGCCGTGTATTCCCAAGCAATTTTTTCATTAGAAGCCAAGGTTAATAATTCATCAGGGTGCGTTGTCCCAATACCGACGTTGCCTGTGCTTGTTATTCTCATCCTCTCAGACATCAAATTATTTAAAGCTGTGCCAAAAGTTAAATCAGCTGAACCAGTGGTATTTGTTGTAACCGCATACATATTTGCCACATCATAATTTAATGTTCCCAATACTATACCTCTTGAAAAACCAGAAGAATTATCATTATTCCCTATGCGTAATTTTGCTATTGGATTTTTATAAACAAAGCCATAAGAACTTAAATACGCACTAGTCCCAATACCGACGTTAGTTCCGTCGTCAAATATTAGACTGTCTGCAAGAGTTGTTCCGTCCCATTTTGGAATGTAATTGGTGTTAAGAGTGCCAACTTTTGGATCAGTTTCACTTAATTCACCCATTGCTACACAGATTGCATTTCCAGAAACATCAATTCCTGTAGAGTAAGAGCCAACGGGACAATTGTTTCCAGCTGTTAAAAATGAAGAGGTGGTTGAAGCATTTCCTGAATATTGTCCACCGGTAATTTTTCCAGTTGGATTAACAAAGTCTATGAACTCCAGGGACTGGGCTTTTACAACAAAAAAACTAACTAAAATAATAATTAGCGAGAAGAAAAAGATGCGAAAAAAGTTTTTAAACATATTTTTATTTTATAATCAAATTATATCATTTTTAGTAATTATGGTCAAAGTTTAGAATAGCCATAATCAAAGAAAATTCCGGTAAAAAATGGAGAATAGAATTTATCTTCTTCTTTATCAATTGATAATCGTAAAATATAGTTGCTGACATTATCTAATATATAATCACCATTCTCTTTTGGAATCATATCTTTCCAAGTATTGCTATCAGGAGATATCTCAAAACTATAATCATCATCTGTGTTTGTCGTAACTCCAGCTCTTAATATTTGTTTTAAATTAACCACTTCACTATTTGAAAATCTTAATGACTTTGAATATAGATAACCATCATCTTCATTTTTAAATCCATAGTCATAGAAATTAAAATACTTCTCACCTCTGATGCCACTATAGTGTATATTAAACTTTCTAAAGGTGTCAGTATATTCTTCTAAATAAAGATAAAGATTTTCTCCGATAAATGGAACTTCTTCTAAAAGAGATATTTCACCAACTATATCTCTACTATCATTTTCATATAGTTTAATAAATAATGGTTTATCACAGCTTAAGCTATATACATACCAATCAACTCTTTTCCCATCATCAACTCGAATAATTTCAGTCTTTAAACCTTTTTTCATTACTCGGTAATCAAAAAAGCTACTAATATCTTTAGCTTCCCCATTTCTTATCCGATAGGCAATTCCTTGAGTTGATCCATAAACAACAATATAGTCTTCCCTTGTTCCACCAACACTGATAAGGCCAAAATCACTGGAAACAATTTCTGGTATTTCTTTTATTCTAGAAAAACTTCTTCCATTGTATAAATAGATATATGCCTGGTACTCACTCTTTTCTTTAATTGTAATACCTAACACCCAAGAACTATCTAAACTAGAAATAGATATAGCCTCAATTTTATCTTTTTCTAATGGTAAGTTAATTTGTTGATTATTGTAATACAAATTATTTCCCCTTAAACTTAAACAATTAACGCCAAGACAATTTTCATCTTCACGATCTCCAATAAAGTTATTACATGAAAGACTAGAAAAAAAATTTGAAGCTTTTTTTGATAAGTTGTTTTCGGTTATTTCATTAACTGCTACATCAGGAAAAAAACTAATTCCCGTACTAACCGTGTCTAAACGCAAATTACTTTTTTCTTTATCAAAATTTGAACCAGTATAACCAAAAGAGCCAAGATATATATATGAATCATCATTATCTCTAATCTCACTACCATAATTAGTATCAACATCTACTCCTTCTCTTACCAGCTCTTCTATGTCTCTGTTCTCTGTTTTAATACTACTAGGCTTTCTATCTAAATTAAAGAAACCAATTCTTCTATCATCCTCATCTTCTACTGTAGGGTTCTGAATACTGTTATCGTACTTATAGTTATTTAATGAGTTGGTTGGAAAAGTTATTAAAGAAATAATTAACAAAAAAACTAAAATAAAAAGACTACTAATATTATTAAGAGTTTTTTTGTCTTTTAGTTTAGTAGCTATTTTCTTCCTTATTTTCGCGTTTGTTTTTTTCTTTCCCATATTAATTAATTTGCTTCTATTATATCATTTTTAGTTAACATGGAAAAGAAAAAAGAAGAAAAAAGAAGAAAAAAAAGAAATATTAAAAGATAAAGAAATAAAAAAATGTAGGGGGTGAATATTCACCCCTCAATATTAACCACTTTTTTTCTTTATACAAATACCTTTTTATTGTTAGTTAAAGTTAGTAAAACAAAACTGGTATTAATAATTTATTATCACCTAAGTTATTGAAATTTTAGTGTTTTAACAAAACACACACGAACACGTGAGGCTATCCATCGTCGAAAGTGGGTAGTCGCTGTTGACTTAATCCTGTACCCAAGCGCTATAATTATATCAAGATTATAATGATCAATATTCATAGAAACCTCTTTATTTTCTTCATTTTTAACTGTCAAATATTTTTTGACAGTTTCATCCTTTATTTACTAACTTCTCTACTTTATATATATTTTTTATATGTAAACTAATATTA
>JAQICS010000019.1 GCA_027858435.1 Patescibacteria group bacterium
TTAGCAGCTCTTATTTGGGAATTTAATGAAAACTTATCACCTGAAAAAGTTAGGGAGATTGTTGTAAACAGTGGTGACATTTTAACTAATTTAGAAGATAAAACAATTAGTGGTAAAAGAATTAATGCATACTCTGCCCTACAGTCAACTGACATTGTTCCCCCAACAGCTCAATTAGAGCTATCTAATAATAACAAAGACTTAAAGGAAGGAGATGAATTGTTAATAAGCGCTAACTTTAGTGAAGCTATAGATAGCAGTTCTACCGTAGAAGTTATATTAACTGGTTCAAATGAGGCAACTAGCACCATGCAAAGAGCTAGCAGTACTACTTATACATATACTCACACAGTTGGCAGTGGAAACGGTACTTCAACTATCACTTTATCTGGAGCCCTAGATTTGTTTGGAAATGAGCTTGAAGAACAACCAACAGAAAATAATGAATTCCTTGTAGACAATATTGCTCCTGAAAAACCAGTTATAGAAATAATACCTGAAAAAATAAACTATATTTCTTCTAGTTCTGTTGATATTAGTGGTAGCGCTGCCACTGGAACTAGCCTGTATATTGAACTGGAAAAAGATAGTAATTTAGCTACTAGCAGTCTTGAACTTGGTGTATCAAGTTCAACTTTTGCATTTAACTTTGACCTGTCTTCAAGTAGTGCTAGTTATTTAGAGGATGGAGAGATAGTAGTAACTCTTAGCTCCACTGATGAAGCAGGAAATACAAGCTATGCAACTAGTACTAGTATATTTAAAGATACCCTTGTTCCAGAAATTATTTCTCTTAAAACACAAGATGTAAACAGTAATGGAAAAATTGATTTACTTAAATTAACATTTAATAAAGCTATATTAGACTCAACTGCCTCAAGCTCTGACTTTACTTTTACAAATTATGTAATACCTAAAATATCTACCACAAGTTTAGATATTTTAGATGACAATATTTTATATTTAGATTTAACTGAAAAAGAAACTTATGATACTTCCGCTACTAGCACTTTAACTTATACTAAGGACACTCTTAGTGATGACTTTGATAATTATTTAGAAAATACTGAGATAGTTAGTGTTGATAAGGCTCTGCCAATAGTAGAAAAACTGGGTGACAATACAACAGATTTTGAAATTATAGCAACTAGTTCAAGTGATCTAATATTTAGTGAAGAACTAGCAAGCTCATCAAAAACTTTAGTTGAAGAGCAAATACTTAAAGGATCGAGTTCTAGTACTATTTCTTTTATCTGGGATAGTAATAGTTTAAATATCTATACAGAAGAAGGTGTGTTTTTTGATAATGATATTATTTTAGATATAGAAGATACAAATAGTAATATAAATAAAGAAGTTATTTTAATTGACTCTTCTTTAGAAGAATATCAAGCTAGTATAGATTCTCAAAATCAAATCACTCTTAACGCCAGCACTACAGAAGCAGTGATAAACTACCAGTTTAGAGATATTGAAATAATAATTGAGGAAAATGTTAGTAGTACTATCAACTTGTCCTCTCTTATCTATAACCAAGCTGGTCTTCTACCGGGAATTAATATTATTTCCAATAATATTTTAAACATTGAAACTAAAATATCATCATCTACCACAATTACTTCCTCAAGCACTTCTTGGAATGAAAAAATAAGTCCAGCTAGCTCAACTGATTTCACTCTTCCAAGTAAAGATGGATATAATAGAAGTTTTGATTTAGCGGTTAAAATGGGCTCAAGTGATGAAGATTTATTCTTTGACAAGGCTGTAAGAATCCTTTTCCCAGGTAAAGCTAATAAAAAAGTAGCTTTCTCAAACATAGAAAATAATTTTACAGAAATTACAAATACTTGTAGTAGTGATAATATTGAAGACGTCGCCACTCCTTGTAAAATAAATGTTGACTCAGACTTAGTAATTTGGACCTCTCATTTCTCAACCTTTGTTCTTTATACAGAGTCAGTAATAGAAGAAGATCCGCCCTCATCTAGTAGTAGCAGTGGCGGCGGTTATTACATTCCACCTACAATAGATGAAGAAGAGGAAGAAATTCCTACAGTACCTACAAGTACAGAAGAAGTAATTGAAGAAGAAGTTCTAGAAGAGTTAATTGAAGAAGATATTATTGAAGAAATAATTGAAGAAGCTGTTATCAAAATTGATTTATTTAAAAAATTTGTTGACTCGGAGAAACAACTTTTAAAAAATATTAATTTAAATTTAAGTAAAAGACTATCTGGTAGAATACTTCTTCAAGTTGAAGAGAATGGTGAAGCTTGGTATATTAATCCATTAAATAACAGAAAATATTACCTTGGTCGTCCTCTTGATGCTTATAATATAATGAGAGCCTTGGGACTTGGTATTTCAAATAATGATTTTGAATCTTTTTCTGGATACGCTCCTAAAAGATTATCAGGAAGAATTCTTTTAAAGGTTCAAGACTATGGAAAAGCATATTATGTTGATCCTCTAACTTTAAAAATGCATTATTTAGGAAGACCAGATGACGCCTTCTCTTTAATGAGAGAAATGGGACTAGGTATAACTAATGAAAATGTCAGAAAAATAGATATAGACACTATTGATTTGAAATAGATAAATATATAAAAATTAGTTTATATATTACTATAAAAAGTGTTTTTAAAATAAACACTTTTTATATACACTCTTAATAGTGCTATAATTTAAATATGTTTGACGTAGTTAAAAGAAAAAATTTAATAAGTATTGTAATTGTATTTATCACTTTAATATCTCTTTTTGCGCTACTCAAAGTTGTCTCTGCTCCAATTTTAGAAAATAATTATTTCTTTGATAGTAATAAAGAAGTAAATAAAGATTTAAGGTTAGTAGATATTCCAGATAAAAAAGAGACTACTGTTGTTTTTGGTGGTGATGTAATGCTGTCTAGAACTGTAAATGCAAAAATGGAAGAGTATAATGACTTCACTTGGCCTTTTTTAGAAATAGCAGATTATTTTAAAGAAGCTGATTTAAGTGTAATAAACCTAGAATCTCCATTTTTAAAAAATTCCAACTATCAAGTCTTAACCGGATCTTTTTCTTTTAAAGCTAACCCACTTACAAGTGAAGGTTTAAAACTAGCTGGTATAGACTTAGTATCTCTTGCTAACAATCACACTATTAATCAAGGAAGACAAGGAATAATTGATACCATTGATATATTAGAAGAAAACAATATTTCACATACTGGAGCTGGTTTAAATATATCTGAGGCAAGAAAACCAGCAATTTTAAATATTGATGGAGATAAATATGCCTTTTTATCCTACGCATACCCTAAAGACTACTCAATTGCAACAGATAATAGGCACGGTTTAGTTAACATGGATGAAGATAAGATGGTAGATGATATTTTAAAACTAAAAGCTCAAGAAAATCCACCAAACTATATAATAATATTAATGCATGGCGGAATTGAATATACAACTAAACCAAACTGGCAACAAAAACAGTTTGCTCACTTAGCAATTGACTCAGGAGCTGATATGATAGTTGGACATCACCCACATTGGCCACAAATATATGAAGTATATAATGATAGTCCAATTATATACTCACTTGGTAATTTAATATTTGATCAAATGTGGTCTGAAGAAACTAGACAAGGTATAATTTTAGAAAGCACTTGGCAAAACGGATTAAAAAGATTAGAATTAATTCCAACTAAGATCTATGACTATGGTCAAGTTAGAATACTTGATAGAAGTATTGAAGATGAAAAAAACGAAGCAGAAAGAATTTTAAATAAAATAAAAGCCCCTGATAGTGGCATAATATATGAAAGATAATATATACATACTAGGAATTGAGTCTAGTTGCGATGAAACAGCAGCTTCAATTGTAAAAACTAATAAGGATAATAATAAATTAGAAGTATTATCTAATATTATTTCTTCACAAATTGAAATTCATAAAAAACATGGTGGAGTTGTTCCAGAAGTAGCTGCCAGAGAACATGTGTTAAACATACTTCCAACAATTGAGACCGCTATTAAAAAATCTGGTATTAAAAAAGAAGATATATCAGCTATTTCAGTAACTAGTGGTCCAGGTTTAATAACTTCATTAATATCTGGTGTTGAAACAGCTAAAAGTCTATCTATTGCCTGGGACATGCCATTAATTTCAGTAAATCACATTGAAGCTCACATTTATGCTAATTTCATAAACGATTTAACAAATATTAACTATCCGGCAGTAATTCTAACAGTTTCTGGAGGGCATACTACTTTGCTAAAGATGAATAAATCTAAAAAAATATTAATTTTAGGTGAAACAAGAGATGATGCAGCCGGTGAGGCATATGATAAAGGAGCTAAAATGCTTGGTTTAGGTTATCCCGGTGGACCAATTATATCTAAGTATGCTAATGAATATGAAAAAAATATAGAAAACAAGAAGAAACACTTAAGCATAAATCTTCCCAGACCAATGATTAACTCAAATAATTGCGATTTTTCCTTCTCTGGACTAAAAACTGCTCTTTTGTATGAGATTAAAAAGGATAAAAATTGGAAAAACAATATACCTGCTTACGCATACTCCTATCAAAAGGCAATTATTGACACATTAGTTTCAAAAACAATATATGCATCTAAAATTAGCAAGGCAAAAACAGTTATGCTATCAGGTGGTGTTAGTGCAAATAAAGAACTTAGAAAAGAATTAAAGAATAAATTAGAAGAAAGATTTAGTAATATTGAGTTTATTTGTCCAGAGCTACCATATACAACTGATAATGCAGCAATGGTAGCTGCAGCTGGTTGTTTTAAGTATAAAAATAAGCAATTTATTAATAATAAAAAACTAAAAGCTGATCCAAATTTACAATTAAAATAACTAGCTATTTACAAAATACAAAATATCGCTTAAAATCATAGTGTAATTTTCAATTTAAAAGAGATAATTAATTAATTATCTCTTTACAAAAGGCTTGATGGCGAAGTGGTCTAACGCTGCGGTTTGCAAAACCGTCATTCGTGGGTTCGAATCCCACTCAAGCCTCAGCAAAACAGGGTTTTAAACAAAATCCTGTTTTTTTACATCTCCAGCCTGTGGATAACTTGTGACTTAATACCCAGTTATACACACTTAAGTCCACAATACTCTGGACATAAGTTTTTTAAATCTTTTTTTAAATATACTTTTTTATTTAATATTAGCTAAATTCTAATTTATCCATACTTAAGTCCACAATACTTGACCCTAAACTTTTATAGTGCTATAATATTAACAGTACATTAAACTAGCTTCTGAATAAGTATATCAACACTGACGTGATATATGAATGTGGAGTAAATTATTAATCATTATAATATTGAGACTCAAAAAGATGTCAAAATATATTAAATTAAATAAATTTACTAGAAGTTGGAAAAAAACAAAAATCTTAAAGTCAGTAAAGATAAGGTCCTGGCAATCCGATAATTAATAAAAAATTAATTAAATAAACAAATAAGATCGGAAAAAAGGATCGAGGCTCAAGTACAGCTTATTAATCATTTATTTTATTTAATGACGAGAAGCTTATTCTGGGCCTCTTTTTTTATTTAAAAAGCTTTATTTTTTTTCAAATACTGTATAGAATATAATTATACAGTATAAATATATGAAAATACGAACAATTATTACAAAAAATAGCCAAGAAACATTCGATTTAGCTAAAAATATAGCTAAAGACTGCACAGGATCTGAAGTTTTTGCTCTTAATGGTGATCTTGGGGCTGGGAAAACTGCGTTTTGCCAAGGTCTAGCAGCTGGTTTTAAGGTTAAAACACAAGTTAATAGCCCTACTTTTAATATATTAAAGCTTTATCAAACTAATTTAAAAAACATCAATACTTTTTGTCATATTGATGCCTATAGACTAAATAATGGTAATGATTTAATAAATTTAGGTTTCTCTGACTATTTAGAGGATGAAAATACAGTAATTGCTATTGAATGGCCAGAAAATGTCTCTTCAGCTTTGCCTAAAAGAGTTAAGAATATATATTTTAAGACATTATCTGAGAATAAAAGAGAAATTACTCTTGATTTTTAAGAGCTGTATTTCTTTTCTCTGCCCTAAAGTTAAGAAGGATAATTGAAAAAGCAGATACACTTATCAAAGCATCGGCTAAATTAAATACACTGAAGTTTTTAAATTGGAAGTAATCAATGACATAACCTAGACTTAATCTGTCAATATAATTACTAAGTGCTCCAAGAAATAGGGCAAATAGAAGTATGGCATATAATTTACTAGATTTTTCTTCTTTTTTCTTAGTTAAAAGATATATAGTAAAGCCTACTATTGCTAATAAAATAAATAATATTGTGTAATTTAATGCTGGTCCTGATATGGGAAGGGAGAATGAGATATTATAATTTTTAGTAAAATTGAATATTAAAATATCTCCTAATAGATTAAAAGATTCATTGCTTTTAAAAGCAATGTTTTTTAATACTCTATCGAGTATAAAAAACATAGCTATCGCAAAAACAATAGCTATGTTGAAATATTTTGTAAATTTTTCTAATCTCTTATTCATTGCTTTGTAGTTCTGTTTTACAAACTATACAAGAACTAGCAGTTGGTCTTGCCTTAAGTCTTTCAGGACTAATTGCACTTTTACAGTATTTACAAATACCATAAGTATCATCATCAATCTTCATTAAAGCTTTAGAAACGTCTTCTAAAGACTTTTCTAGAACTCTTTGAGTTACTATACTAGTTGAATAATCTGATATTTCTTGAGCGTTTTCATCAGCTTTATCTCCATACTCAGGAAACTTAGCAGACCTATCATCAAAGTCATGATCATCTTCTCTTGATATTTTTTCTAAATCTTTTTCGATTTGATTTTTTCTTTCAAGTAGCTGTTTTTTTATTTCAGCAATTTCTTCTTTTTTAATTTCTTTTTCCATATAATTTTTTCTAAAAATACTAAACAAAAAGAACCTAGCAAAGCTTCTTTGATTATATTGTAGCTTATATAGTAATAAATAGCAATAGTTTATGTAAATTTTAACAGCCTAAAAACATTAATTGATTAAGTTCATTCACATAATAGACTCTTAGAATGACAAATCAAAGCTAACAAATAGGATTTCAGTATCATGATGTAAGAGGATTTGGTAAATTATTAATTAATCTAAAATGAGGTGAAACTAATACAAACTAATACAAAATATGTTAGTTATCAGTGATAATGTCATAGTAGATGTTCAATAGAAATGTCATACCTGCTAGTATTTAGGATTAATATAATTAAATCTAAATACTATGAGAAAACAACTAATAACCATGACAAAGAAAGAAAGCAGGAGATATGACATCATTAAAGATGTTATCAATAAGAAAATAGATGGTACTCAAGCATCTATCAAATTAAATTTATCTATCAGACAAACGAAAAGATTAAAAGTTAGAGTTAAAAAATATGGCATTCAAGGAATTATTCATAGAAGCAGAGGAAAGGAAAGTAATAAAAAGATAGATAGCAAATTAATAGATAAAATAATTAAGATAACAGAAGAAAATTATTCTGATTTCACATCACAATTAACCTATGAAAAGTTAACAGAAATACATAATATTTCATTAAGCTATTCAACAGTCAGAAGAATTAGAATTAATAATGGATTAAGTATTATTAAAGAAAGGAAAGCAAACAAGAAACATTTCTCACAAAGGAAAAGAAAAGAATATTATGGAGAAATGAATCAGTTTGATGGCTCATATCATGACTGGTTAGAAGGTAGGTGCACGGATAAAGGATTAGAAGAGGAACAATGTCTGCTTTTATCCGTAGACGATGCTACGGGAGATCCAGTGGCTATGTTAGATAAAAATGAAAGTATTAAAGCATCATTTAAGTTCTGGAAGGAGTATGTTATTGAAAAAGGTAAACCAGTATCCATTTATGTAGATAGATTCAGTACTTACAAGGTAAATCATAAGAATGCCGAAGATAACAAAGAGTTTAAAACACAGTTTCAAAGAGCCATGGAAGGTGAATTAGGTATTAAAGTAATCTTTGCTAACTCACCACAGGCTAAAGGACGTGTAGAACGTATGAATGGCACATTTCAAGATAGACTAGTTAAAGAATTAAGATTAGCTAAGATAAATAATATTAAAGATACTAATGAATTCATTAGAAAAGAATTCATTCCAAAGTTTAGTAAAAAATTTAATGTATTAGCAAAAAAGAAAGGAAATTTACATACAAGATTAACGAAACAAGAAAGTGATAATTTAGACCATATCTTCTCAGTTAAAGATACTAGAAAGGTAAGAAATGACTTTGTAGTTCAATACAAAAATAGATACCTTCAATTAGATGAAATACAGGTAACCACTGTCTACAAGAAAGATGAAGTAGTAGTGGAGGAACATTTAGATAATTCTATTCATATTTGTAAAAAAACTAATCATGGAGATAAGTATCTAAGCTTTAAAGAACTACCAGCCAAACCCATTAAAGAGATAGAGATTAAATTACCAGCCATTACTAGATACAAATCATCACACATTCCACCAGCTAATCATCCTTGGAGAAGTTTGCAATTTGGTAATACACAAAAAATTAAAGAAAGAAATAAATTTTAAATAATTAATATATTTTCTCAAGTATGACATTTCTATTGAAAACGTAGGTATGACATTTCTATTGGTAATTGACAATACTAGTACAAACACTTGCCCATTATTTTTTAAAATGCTAAAATCAAAATATAAATAAAAATTAAAAAGTGAACCATATATTTAACGGTTCAAATAACAAGAAAAAATTATGAAAATCAACAAAAAAGTAATTAACTAAATTGATATCTTATTTGTAATCGCCAA
>JAQICS010000041.1 GCA_027858435.1 Patescibacteria group bacterium
ACTGTTTATAAAAATTAATTAAATGTTAGTAACTAAAATTATAATTTTTTTATTAACAAGTTGTTAAATTTAATGTACAAATAGATAACAGGTTATTAACAGATTATTTAAAAAGAATTTGTCAAAGATTGTTTAATTGAATCAATTTCTTGTTTAATTTTTTCATTATTTTTTAATTCTTTTAGTATTTTATTATAAGAATGCATAGCGGTTGTATGATCCCTTCCTCCAAGTGCTTCACCAATAGCTGGATATGAGGTGGTTAATTCTTCTCTTATTAAATATATAGATATTTGTCTTGGCCAAACTAATTCTTTTTTTCTACTTTTACCCACTAAATCCTTATAGTTAAGGTTATAGAATTTAGCTGTAGCATCAATTATTTCTTTTGGAGAAAGTGATTTACTCTGAATATTTGAAATATAATCACTTAAAGTTTCTTTAACAGAACTAAGAGTTGGTTCAATTGATCTAAATTGATGGAAGGCAATTATTTTATTTAAAGCTCCTTCAAGTTCTCTTATATTGTTTTGTACATGATCTGAGATGTAGATAAGTATATCTTTATCAAGTTTAAAATCTTTTTCTCTTGCCTTTCTTTCTAAAATTGCTATTTTAGTTTCAACATCGGGTTTTCCAACGTCAGCTACCATTCCCGATTCAAATCTAGATATTAATCTTTTTTCAATTGCCGGAATTGCTTTTGGTGGTCTATCTGAGGTTAAAACGATTTGTTTATCATTTTGTTGTAATTCATTAAAAGTATGAAAAAATTCCTCTTGAGTTCCATCCTTGCCAGCCATAAATTGAATATCATCAATTAATAGAAGATCAACACTTCTGTATAAATTTTTAAATTCCTTAGCTTTACCACTTCTAACTGCTTGTATATAATTGTTGGTAAACTTTTCACTAGTACAATATAGTATTTTATCGGTTTTTTTAGCTAATTCATTACCGATTGCTTGTAATAAGTGGGTTTTTCCTAAACCAACACCACCGTAAATAAATAAAGGATTATAAGATGTGCCTAAGTTGTTAACAACTGCTAAACAGGCAGCATGGGCTAGCTCATTTCCTTTACCAACAATAAAGTTATTAAATAAGTAACGAGGATTTAAACCGTGATTGTTGCTTGATTTTGTGCCATTATTTGAATTAGCAGGAAATGGACTATCTATCTTATCTTTTTCTTCTTTATTGTTAGAAAATATATTTTCATTTTTTTGTTCTTCTATTTTCTCTTTCTTTTCCTCTTTCTCTTTTTTTTCTTCGTTTTCTTTCTGTTTTTTTAATTCAACTCGATAAACAACTTCTTTTATATCTTTTTTTATTATATTTTCTAAAGCATTTATAATATTCTTGTTATACTTTTCTTCTAACCATTTCTTAACAAAAGCACTAGGTACACCAATAATAATAGTATCATCGTCTATATCGATAATAAATGTATCTTTAAACCAGGTAATAAAATTAAAACGAGAAAGGTTTAATTCTATCTCTCCTAGGACTGCTCTCCAAATTTGTTCTTTATCCATATAACAAAATATTAACTATTAATTCTAATTATATTAGATAAATAGTTTTTCCACAAGCAACCACATCTTATTAAACTGTGAATAAAAAGGGGAAAACTTTTTAAACAATTATATAATATAGGTTGACTTAGTCAAAAAAAACTGTTATCTTTTAATTGATAAATAAATATTATGAATTTCTTGATAGAAAAGAATTAGAATTTTATGCCAAAAAGAACATATCAACCAAACAAAAGAAGAGCTAAAAAGAAACATGGATTTTTTAAAAGAATGTCTACTAGAGTTGGTAGAGCAGTTTTAAAACGTCGTAGAGATAGAGGACGAAAAAAAATATCAAAATAAGTTTCGTCAAATAATGTCTAAAAACAGCTTAAGAAGAAAAAAAGATTTTGGCCAGGTGTTTGCAGCTGGTCAGTCTTTTTATTGTCAATTATTTTTAATAAAGGTTTTAGAAAATAATTTAAACAATAATAGACTTGGTATAATCATTTCAAAAAAGTCTTGCAAAAAAGCTGTTGGTAGAAATAGGATAAAAAGACAGTTAAGAGAAGTGTTTAGAGATAAATTTGAAAAGACTATTAAAAAGAACTATGATGTAGTTATTATTGTTTCTAGAAATATAGTAGATAAAGATTTTAAAACAATAGAAGAAAAATTTGAAAAATTAATTCAAAAAATTAAATAAAATGAAATTATTCAAATATTTATATAGTTTTATAAACAATATATTAAGCAAGATAGCAATAGCTTTTATTAAATTATATCAAAAAACACTATCACTTGATCATGGACCATTAAAACAAATGTTTCCACATGGTTATTGTCGGTTTTACCCAAGTTGTTCAGAGTATGCTGTTCAGGCAATAAAAAAATATGGTATAATAATCGGAGGATTGAAAGCTGCTTGGAGAATTTTAAGGTGCAATCCATTTAATAAAGGAGGAAATGATCCTGCTTAGTTTTATTTTATTAATTTAATCAATTTACACTTATGGCTGATTTTTTTACATCAATCTTTTACCAACCAATATTAAACATATTAGTTTTTTTATACAATAATGTATCTTTTACAGATATTGGTGTGGCTATTATTCTTTTAACCTTAGTTATTAAGTTAGTACTGTGGCCTTTAAATACATCGTCAATTAAATCTCAAAAATCATTACAAGATTTACAACCAAAACTAGATAAATTAAAAAAGAAGTATAAAGATGACAAAGTAGCGTTAAGTAAGGCTACAATGGATTTATATAAACAACATAAAGTAAACCCTTTTTCTTCATGTTTACCATTATTAATTCAACTACCCTTTTTAATTGCTGTTTTTAGAATTTTTAGAGATGGAGTAAATAGCAATCTTGATTTAGTTTATTCCTTTATAGCAAATCCAGGATCAATTGATATGATGTCTCTTGGAATAATTGATCTTTCTACACCAAATATATATTTAGCAGTTTTAGCTGGTTTGGCTCAGTTCTGGCAATCTAAGATGATGTTAGCTAAGAAACCAGCAATTAAAACTAAGGGAGCAAAGGATGAAAATATGGCTGCTATTATGAGTAAGCAAATGATGTATGTTATGCCTGTTATTACTATTGTAATTGGTATGAGCTTACCAGGTGGTCTTACTCTTTACTGGTTTGTTCTAACCTTATTCACAGTTTTTCAACAGCTAATAATCTTTAAGAAGATTAATAATAAAACTAAAGGAAGTGATAATGGAATAGTTGAAGGAGAAGTTGTAAATGATCAGATTGAGGAGAAAAAATAAATAAAAAGATATTTAAAGTTAAATAAAAAAGAGGTAAATTAATCTACCTCTTTTTTATTTTATGTAAATGTTTAAAATATATTAATAAACAAATTTATCAAAAATAATTTTTAATTCATCTTTTATTGGATTGTATCTTTGATAAAGCTCATATAAATCTCTCCAGGTAAATAAAGAATATAGATTAACATTTTTATTGAATAAATTTTTTTTTGCGCCTTTTTCTATATCTATAATCGTAATAATATCGTTAATAATTAAATTATTATTTCTTAGTGTTTTTATAAAATCAAGTGCTGTGTTAGCAGTGACTGTTGCATCTTCTATTAACAATATTGTTTCGTTAGCGCTTCTTAATCCCAATAAATTACCTTTAGTGCTGTAATTTTTTTTACCCTCCTTTCTTATAGCTAAATAAGGAATATTTAAAATATTAGCAACACCATATCCAAAAAGAAGACCACCGTATGGTAATCCCATTATTTTATTAAAATTAATATTTTCTTTTTTAATTAATTTAACAATATATTTATTTATTTTTTTGCTTAATTTAGGATATGAATTAAACAAAGATGTGTCTAAAAATAAAGGAGTTCTTGAGCCATTCTTTAGCAAAACCCAATCTTCTTTGTTTGGTGATTCACATATTTTAAAGATATTTAATCGAATTATTTCTTTCATTAGATGCTTTTTTGTTATCATAAAAAAATCTAATTACCACTTAAATCTTCATTGTCTTTTAAGATTTTATCAATACCTTCTTCCTTGTTTGTTTCTTCATTTATTGTTTCATCTTCCTCTGTGTTTTCTTTCCCTACTAAACAAACTGCTTGCCATGGAACATAATGAGAGCTAAACCTTCTTTCTTTAATAGGGGTAGTGGTAGAGTTCTCTGGATAAACAACCTTGTAGTCAAAATAAGCATCTGCGCCATTGTGAGCACTTTCTGTGCACTTCTTTTCCCCAGGTTCTAAGTCTTCTGTTTCTACAATTTTAGTATCAGGTGGTTTAACTATATTATATATTACAGGATCGTTTACAGTTACTTCTCTTCCATCATTAACACCCCAAAAATCATAATATAAATTATTACCTTCCATTCTATATTGTATTAGAATGTAGTTTCCGGTGTCATTTGCAAACTTAAAATCTGGCCAAGGATCATAAATAGTAGCGTCTGTTCCAGCTGGTTCATAATATGAAACACGGTATGAATGATTTCGTCTCTCTGTTATAGGAAGACCAGTTTGCAAGGCGGTTCTAAACATAGTGGTTCCAACTTGACATAATCCGCCACCATATTCAGGTATTGTTTCCCCATCTTTTATTACTAGTTCTGGTTTATAGCCATTTTCAGCATCAATTTCACCTAAGTTACTCATTAGTGAAAATTCTTCTCCTGGTTTAATTAATAGTCCATTTAAAAATTCAGATCCTACTCTAATATTTTCAATTCTACTTGCAGAAGATCCAGAAAAGTTTGAATGACCTGTACCAATTATTTCTTCAATATTGAAATCATTTTTAGAGGTAAATGATTCAACATCTAAAATATTTGTTGATAAAAATATTTCTGTTTTATCTTCTTTAAATCCGTCTTTTATATTTTCAATACTTTCGTCAATATCTAACTCTCTACCATTTTCTCCAACTTGCCAATTTTTAACTTTTTCTTCTTCCACTTCAAATTTAGGAAGTACCATTTCAACTTTAACTTCTTCAGCGATTTCTTCTTCAAGATATGTTCTTATTTTTTCTTCATCAAGAAATATTTTATCCTCAGTATTATCTCTGACACCAATCCAGGAAATTAATGTTTTAGCCGGAATGCTCCATTTTTTATCTTCTAAATCATTTTCAGAATCATTATCTGAATTTTCCTTAAAAACAAGTTTCATTGATTTAGCTTTTTCTAAGATATTTACAATTTTATATTCAATTGATTTTAAATCTTCTTTTTTAAATTCCGGATAAACAGAGTGCGTAGATAAATTAATTTTATCATTTTCTAGCTTATGTATATTTTCATTAATTTGTTTATATACATTATTATAATCAATATCTTTACCAATTTTTTCTCTATATATTTTTAATTCCTCGTTGTCTGATAAATAGAAATAAGCATTTTCATAAGGAATAATTAAAATTGGATAAGATTCTTCTAAAAATGATTTAACCATTTTTTCCTCTAGTTCAAACTCTATATAATCTTTATCATTATTTTTATTAGAAATTAAATTTTTAATAAACAACCAAAAACTTTTATTATCATATTTATCAAAAAAATTAGAGGTAGATTCTTCTAAATCTACATTTAAAAAAGGATAAGTTGGGCCTGAATCAAATGAGTCAGACCCAATTTTTAAAACAGAAACATTATCATTTTTTTCAAATGTTAATCCATTTTTTTCTATTCTATATACATATTCCTTGATTATATTATTTACCTCTTCTTTACTCTTTTTATTCATATCAACTTCACCAACAGTGGTGCCAGGATATGTTTTAGAATAATAGCTATTTTGCCAGTATAAAAATATAAAAAATAAAGCCGACAAAAAAATGGCGACTGTTATAAACAAATATTTAAAAAGTTTTTTATTTTTTTTCATACAAAAAATTTATTCTTTTAGTCTTACTTCAATATTTTCTTTTTCAGTTTTAGTAAGAGTAATGGTTAATATACCGTTTTCTATTTCTGCTTCAACTTTTTGGCTATCTACTTCAGCTGGTAAAATAATAGATCTTGAAAAAGAACCCCAATAGCATTCTTGATATAAATAGTCTTTTTCAGATACAGAATCTTTCATTTTTCTAACACCCTTTATTGTTAAAAGATCGTTATGTAGAGAAATTTTTAAATCTTCAGGATTAACACCAGCAACCGTTGATTTAATAATAATATTATTATTTATTTGAAAAACATCAATTGCTAGTTGTCCTTCAACTTGGTCTTGTTCATCTATAGACCAAAAATAATCATTATTAGTATCAATATTTGTTTCTATTTCTTCTGGTTTTTTATTGTTTTTTCTTTTTTTTGTAAATAACATAAATTTTTTGTAAATATATACTATTAATTTAGCAAATTTTTAAGTAATAGTAAATAAAAAAAACACCTACTTAAAATAGGTGTTTAAAGTGGGCTCGACAGAACTCGAATCTGTGACCTCTACGATGTCAACGTAGCGCTCTAACCAACTGAGCTACGAGCCCTTCAGGTGGGCATAGATGGACTTGAACCATCGACCCCCGCTTTATAAGAGCGGTGCTCTAACCTCCTGAGCTATATGCCCAAATTAAATATCATCAATTAATTTATATCACTTGCAAAAATATTTAGCAAGTCTTTAAATAAACCCTGTTCTGTTTCTTTAAAATCTTTATTAGAAGTTAATACAACCTGTTTATAGTTTCCTTGAGGATTGTATTCTTTAGTTTTATCTAAAATATTTATATTATTTTTTAGGGAATATATGTATATTTCTGTTTCGGATTTACTTTTTTGAGCAATTACTAGAAAAAGTTCGGCTTTAGGTAGACTACTAATTAATTCTTCAACCACATCTTCAAGAACTTCTTTATTGTTTTCTATTTCTTGATAGTTAAGCCTAATTTTTGACCAAATAATTTTACCAGCATTTTCGGAGCGTAGAGTATTTAGTATTTCTCCCCAAACCTTTAAAGACTCTAAAGATTTAGAGTTAATTAGGTTATTAATTATTTCTTCACGGCGAGCTTTTAGATTAATTAAATCTGAGCTTATCAAAAAGGTTTTAGGAGTTAAATTACCAGTTTTGAAATTTTTAGTTTTTTTAATAATACCAGCTAATAAACAGGTAGCTATATCTTCAGTAATTAATTCTTCATTATAATTTTTAATTAAATAATATATTATTTCTGAAATAGTTGGACAATTAAGTTCAATCTGATTAATTTGCCCATATTCTTCATTAGCGGCATTATTATCTATATTAATTATTGTTGTTTTATAGAAAAATTCTATATTTTCATCATAGGTTTTTCTCAAAGATTCTAAATCCTTTACTCCAAGAGATATTATTAAATCATATTTAAATTCTCCAACTTTTGTTGTAACATCACTATCTTCAAACCAACCAGATGAAGGAGAAATAATAAAATTTAATGTTTCTTGATCAAGAGAGTATTTTATTTGGCTAATTTTAGCTTTTTTAATATCTAAAGAAACAATAAATCGTCTTATGTTTTCAATTTTATTTTTTATTAAATTATAGTTTGGTAAAAATTTTAAACTTTTATTTTCATTAACTTTTTTATCTCTAGTATTAATTATATCTACATTTTTATTCAATGATTTTAGGTAGCTAAAAAATGCCAGACTAGAGGAAGTTAAATCCCCGTCTTCATCTTCTTTAAATATAATTAAAATATTTTTAGATTTTTCTATTTGTTTAAATATTTGTTCCTCAATGTTTAACATTTTTTCAATTTTTTTGATAATTCTGACCTTTTAATATATAATTAAATTATACTAAAGTCAAGCAATAAAAAACTATTATAAGGTTTGACTTTAAGCCTTTTTTTTGTTAATTTTAAGCTATGAAAAAAGATTTAGAAAAAAATTATAATCCTTCAAAAAATGAGGAGGAGATATATGAAAAGTGGGAAAAATCAGGGTTTTTTAATCCTGATAATTTAGATTTGGATGAAAATACAGATACTTATACAATTGTTCTTCCTCCACCAAATATTACCGCTAAATTACACTTAGGACATGCTTCAACAATAGCAATTGAAGATCTTATCATAAGGTATAAAAGAATGTCTGGATATCGCGCTCTGTGGCTTCCTGGGACAGATCATGCATCAATTGCCACTCAGAATGTAGTTGAAAAGAAATTACTTAAAGAAAAAGGAATAACAAGACATGAATTAGGAAGAGAAAAATTTTTAGAGGAAGTTTGGCAATTTTTAAGAGAAACTCAAGATACAATATTGTATCAAATAAAAAAAACCGGTGCTTCACTGGATTGGTCTAGATTAGCCTTTACTTTAGATGAAAAAAGGCAAAAAGCAGTTCGTCATATGTTTAAAGAAATGTATGATGAAGGTATTATATATCAAGGAGAAAGGCTTGTTAATTGGTGTCCAAGATGTAACTCAACTCTGGCTGATGATGAAATTGATCATAAAGAACAAAACGCAAAAATATATACTTTTAAATATGATAAAGATTTTCCGATAAGTATTTCTACCACTAGACCAGAAACTAAGTTAGGCGATAGTGCAATAGCGGTTAACCCTAAAGATGAAAGATATAAAAAATATATTGGACAAGAATTAAAAGCTAATTTTTGTGGAATAGATTTAAATATTAAAGTTATTGAAGATTATAATGTAGATATGACTTTTGGGACCGGAGCACTAGGTGTAACACCTGCTCATTCAGCTGTTGACTGGCAAATGGCAGAAAATAATGATTTAGAAATTAGAAAAGTAATTGATGAAAATGCCAATATATTGCCTGGATTTAAAGATTTTTCAGGCTTACACGTACTTGAAGCTAGAAAAAAAATCATTGAAAGATTAAAAGAGGAAAATATTTTAGAAAAAGAAGAAGATTTAGTTAATAACCTTTCCACTTGTTATCGTTGTAGTGCTTCAATTGAACCACTTCCATCAAAACAGTGGTTTGTTAGTGTTGATAAAAAAATAGAGAGATTAGGTAATAAATCTTTAAAAGAAAAAACTCTTGAAGCTTCAAAAGATCTTTCAATAGAATTTATACCAACTAGATTTAAAAAACGTTTTGAAGATTGGATGGAAAATCTACATGATTGGTGTATTTCTAGACAAATTTGGTTTGGTCATCAAATCCCAGTTTGGTATAAAGATGACAAAGTTTTAGTTAGCGAAGAAGAGCCTCAAGAAGAAGGATGGGTGCAAGATCTTGATACTTTAGATACTTGGTTTTCTTCAGGAATGTGGACATTTTCAACTCTTGGTTGGCCAGATAATTATATAAATAATGAAAAAAGTGGTGATTTGAAAAAATTTCACCCAACTCAAGTTTTAGAAACTGGTTATGAAATAATAACACTCTGGGTTTCTAGAATGGTTATGATGTCATTTTTTTCACTTGGAGAAATTCCTTTTGAAAAAGTATATTTACACGGCATGATTTTGGATAAAGATGGTAAAAAAATGTCAAAATCCAAAGGAAATGGCGTTGATCCAATTGATACAATATCCAGCTATGGAGCAGATGCAACTAGATTATCTCTACTTATGGGTTCAACTCCTGGAAATGATGTAAGGTTTAGTGAAGATAAAATAGAAGCCAAAAGAAATTTTGTTAATAAGTTGTGGAATATATCAAGATATATTTTAAGTAACATCGATAATGAAAAAGAAAGTAACATAAAAGAGCAAACTTTAGCTGATAAATGGATACTTTTAAGTTTAAATGAGCTTATCACATCAATTACTAACAGATTAGATTCATTTGAATTTTCACTGGCAGCTGAAGAATTAACAGATTTTACTTGGAATAAGTTAGCTGATTGGTATTTAGAGGTTTCTAAAATTGAAGAAAATAAAGATGATATTTTAATTTATATTTTAAAAAATATATTAATACTTTGGCATCCTTTTATTCCTTTTGTTACCGAAAAGATATGGGAAAGCTTTAATGACTCCGTTTTAATGGTAGAAAAGTGGCCACAAATAGATGAAAAAATAGAAATTGATAAAAAGAATATTAAAGAAGATTTTAATTTAATAATAGATATAGTAGTAGCTATTAGAAATTTAAGAACAAAAAATAAAATTGAGCCTAATTTGAAAATTGATGCAGTAATTATTGCCCGGGATAAGAAAAAAATATTAGAAGAAAGTAAAGATTTAATTACAAATTTAAAAACTAATTTAAAATCTCTTAAAATTGAAGAAGATGTAAAATTACCAGAAAACTCGGTAGTAGATGTTGTATCAGGAGTTGAATTATGTTTAATTTTTGAGGTTGATTCAAAAAAAGAAGTAGAGAGACTTAAAAAAGAAGTAGAAAGATTAGAAAAACTAATTAAAGTACAAAAAGGAAAATTAGATAATAAAAATTTTGTTGAAAAAGCACCAGAAAAAATTGTAAATATAGAAAAAGAAAAACTAGATAATTATTTAGTTGAATTAGATAAAATAAATAAAAATCTAAAAGAGATATGACTTTAAAAAATTATTTATGGGTAATGTCAGTTTTAACCATTGTTTGTTGGGGTATTTTTGCTTTCGTGGTTAATATGGTTGACCCATTTTCAACAAATTGGCTTGGTTATTTATTATTCTATGCCTCTTTAGCAGCCTCATTAATTGGAACCATTTCCATATTTGGATTTTTACTTAGATATTCTTTTGCTAAAGAAAAAGCGATTTTTAATTTAGTTAAGATTTCATTTAGACAATCATTTATTTTATCTTTATTTATAATATCTTTTTTAATATTAAAATCTTTTGATTTGTTTAGCTGGATAAACTTAATATTATTAATAATATTATTTACATTTTTAGAAATTAGTATGTCTTTAAAGAAAAAAATCAAAAAATAGTATGAAAAATAAATTAAATAAAATAAAAGAAGAATTTTACCAAGTAATTGAAAAAGCACGTAGTGAAAAGGAATTACAAGATATTGAACTAAAGTTTTTATCAAGAAAGGGTTTGCTTAGCGAAACTTTAAAAGGTTTAAAAGACTTAGGTCAAGAATCAAAAAAAGAAATTGGAATGTTAGCTAATTCAATTAAAAAAGAATTAATTGGAAAATTTGATAATGTCAAAAAAGTAGTTAAAGAGAAAGAAACAGAAAAATTAGTTGGTGATTTGAGTTTACCAGGTAAAGAATTTCCTCAAGGTCATTTAAATCCAATAACTTTAATACAAAATGAATTAGAAGATATTTTTACTTCTCTTGGTTTTATGGTTGAAGATGGTCCAGAACTTGAAAGTGATTATTATAATTTTACCTCATTAAATGTTCCACCTCTTCATCCAGCTAGAGATATGCAAGATACTTTTTATATTGATAAGAAGAATGATAAAGGTGAGAATAAATTACTTCTTAGAACTCAAACTTCATCTGTACAAGTAAGAGCCTTGTTAAAACATGGAGCTCCTTTAAAAGTTGTTGCTCCTGGAAGAGTATTTAGAAATGAGGCAACTGATGCTAGACATGAACACACTTTCTATCAATTTGAAGGAATGATGGTTGGAGAAAATATTAATTTTTCTAATTTAAAAAAACTATTAGAGATAGTGGGTAAAAAATTATTTGGTGAAAATACAAAATTAAGAATGAGACCAAAATTCTATCCCTTTGTAGAGCCCGGAAATAATGGAGAATATACTTGCTTTTTGTGTAAAGGTGAAGGATGTAAGGTTTGTAAGGGTAGTGGTTGGTTAGAAATCGTTGGAGCTGGCTTAGTTCATCCTGATGTTTTAAGAGCCGGTGGTATAGATCCGGAAAAATATTCAGGCTTAGCTTTTGGTTTTGGTTTAACAAGACTGGCTATGCTTAAATACAACATTAACGATGTAAGACTTTTTAATAATGGAGATATAAGATTTTTAGAACAATTTTAATATGTATATATCATTAAACATACTTAAGGATTTTGTTAAAATCCCAAAAAACGTAGATTACAAGGAAATTGCCAATAATCTAACACAACACACAGTTGAAGTAGAAGGTTTTTTTGCTGAAGGAGAAAAATTTAAAAATGTTGTAGTTGGTAAAGTTTTGTCTGTTGAAAAACATCCTAATGCAGATAAATTGAATGTTGCTGAAGTGGACGTGAAAAAAGAAAAATTACAAATTGTTTGTGGGGCATCAAATTTAGAAAAGGGTCAACTTGTGCCAGTGTCTTTAGTGGGTGCCATCTTGCCTGGAGATTTTGAAATTAAAGAAGCTGAAATAAGGGGTGTTAAATCATTTGGAATGATTTGTGCAGAAGATGAACTTGGTTTAGGTGAAGGACATGAAGGAATAATGGTTTTAGACTCTAAAGCCAAAATAGGTAATAACTTTGCTGATTATTTAGGTTTAGATGATATAGTATTTGAAATTGATAATAAATCTTTATCTAATCGTCCTGATTTATTAAACCACTTTGGTATTGCTAGAGAATTATCAGCAATATTTAATTGGGAATTAAAAGAAATAGATGAATTTATAGTTGATACAGAAAGTAATGATTCTTTAAATAGTTTAAATATTAAAAACAATACTAAAGAAAATTGTTTAAGATATAATGCTATCAAAATTGATAATATTTCAGTTGGTGAATCACCACAATGGTTAAAAAATAGATTACTAGCACTATATCAAAAGCCAGTTAATAATATAGTTGATTTAACAAATTATATTATGTTTGAAATTGGGCAACCTTTACATGCTTTTGATGGAGATATTGTGGATAAAATAGTTGTTCGTCAAGCTAAGGAAAATGAAAAAATTAAAACACTAGATGAAAAGGAAAGGATTTTAGATGAAAACGATATAGTAATAACTAACAGCGAAACACCCTTGGCAGTAGCAGGTATTATGGGCGGTGTTGATAGTGGAGTTAACTCTAAAACTAAAAGTATTATTTTAGAGTCTGCAAATTTTAAAGATTATGTAGTAAGAAAAACCTCACAAAAATTAAATCTAAGAACAGAAGCATCTTTACGTTATGAAAAATCACTTGATCCAGAATTAACAATGACTGCTCTTAAAAGATTTGTATTTTTAATAAAAAAAATTAATGAAGAAGCTGAAATATCCTCATCTATAACAGATTTATATAGTAATAAATTTGAAGAAAGTGAAATCAATCTTAATTATAAATGGCTTAATGATAAAATTGGTCAAGAAATTGATAAAAAAGATATTTTAAATTATCTAGAAAAATTAGGCTTTAAAATTAAAAAACAAAACGAAGAATCTTTTGTAGTTGTTGTTCCATCTTGGAGAGCTAATAAAGATATTAAAATAAAAGAAGATGTTTTAGAGGAAATATTAAGATTATATGGTTATGATAATGTAAACTCTAAATTACCCTATGAAGAACTTGTTTTACCAAAAATAAACAATGAAAAAAAAATTGAGAGAAATATTAAAAATATTTTATCACTAAAACATTCTTTATTTGAGGTATATAACTATTCATTTGTAGGAGAAGATCAATTAAAAAAAATGAATGTTGATTATTTAAATCATTTAAAATTAGCAAACCCTCTTTCTGGTGTACAATCTATACTTAGACAATCTTTAGTGCCAAATTTAATTGTAAATATTAAAAATAATCAAGCTAAAGAAAACAATTTTGGTTTTTTTGAAATAGGAAATGTGTTTTATCAAAATCCTGGTAACATAGAACAAGGAGGAGATGAAAAAGAAAACTTACCATTTCAAGAAAGTAAGGTAGCTTTTTCTTTAACAGGTGAAAGTGAAGAAAAACTTTTTTCAGAAATTAAAGGAATGGTTAATAGCTTAATTAAAAATATTTCAAATAAAAATATTGATGCTAGTTTTTATCCTCTAGAAGAAGAAATGGGTTGGAAAGGAAGTATGGCAGTATCAGTTTTTGTTAAAGGAGTAAGAATTGGATTTATTTCTAATTTAAAAGAAGAAGTGGTTAATAATTTTAATTTAAAGAAGAAAAGTTTGTTTACAGAATTAAATTTCAATACCTTATTTTCTATTTCCGAGAAATATAAACATAAATATTTTGTAGAACCTTCTAAGTTTCCATCTGTAGAAAGAGATCTTGCCTTTGTTATTAATAAGGATTTATTGTATAATGATATTAGCAATGAAATTTTAAATTTTTCAGAGCTAATTACAAAAGTAAAATTATTTGATGTTTATCAAGGGGATAAATTAAATGAAGATGAAAAAAGTTTAGCTTTTCATATTAGTTTTTCTTCAAAAGAAAAAACATTATTAGCTAGTGAAGTAGATAGTTTACTAAAAGAATTAACTGAAAAATTAAAAGAAAATTTCAACGCCAAGTTAAGAGACTTTTAAGTAATTAATTACATACATATGTTTTCTACATCTGGAGATATTTTAAATTTAATAATAGCAGCTTGTATTATAGCGCTAACAATATTTTTATGCGTATCGCTTTATTATCTAATATCAACAGTTAAAAAAGCACACAGAGTTATAAATGCTCTTGAAAAAGGAGTAAGTAAAACCCAAGAAGTTATAGATATTATTCATGGAAAAATAAAAAATGGTAGTGCTTATTTAATGTTACTAGCTGAGTTAGCTAAAAAAGGATTTGAGGTATTTTTAAATAAAGAGAAAAAAGAAAAACCAGAAGAAGAGCCTGTTAAAGAAACAAAGAAAAAAACTAAGAGAAAGAAAAGTAAATAAATTAGGTTAGTTAAACAAATAAATAGTTATAAGAATAAAAAAAGAAAGAGTTAACGCTTTCTTTTTTACATCTAATACTTTGTCTATTATATAATTATTTCTTATATCCACAATCTTTATTTGAACATCTTTTTTCACTAGTTTTTAAATCTTCAATAATTAAACTTTCACAATCTGGGCACTTATCTCCTGTTGGTTTTCCCCAATAAGCATTTTTACATTTCGGGTATTCGTTACAAGCATAGAAAACACCACGTTTACTTATTTTTTTAACTATATTACCCTTTTCACAAATTGGACATTTAACTTTTATTTCATCATCATCAATGTTTTTTATATTTTTACATTTAGGATAAGAACTACAAGCTAGAAATGGTCCATATTTACCAACTTTAATAACCATATCGGATCCACATTTATCACATTTAACATCTTTATGTTTTTCCTGTAGCTTTTTAACTTTTTCTTCTTGTTCCTTTGACTGTGGCTTGTCTTTTTTTAAGCCTTTTATGTTTTTACAATCCGGATAAGCACTACAAGCTAGGAATTTACCAAAACGTCCAGTTTTAATAATCATAGCTGCTCCACATTTATCACATTTTTCTTCACTTTTTTCTTCTGGCATAATGTCTTGTTTATTAATTTCTTTATATTTTTCTTCTAAATTTTGATGAAAGTCTTCATAAAAAGTTTTAATTACCGGTTGCCATTTTTTTTCACCATTAGCTATTTTATCAAGATCATTTTCTAAGTTTGCGGTAAAGTCATAGCTAACAATGTTTTTAAAGTGTTTACTTAAAAGATCAGATACCACAAAAGCAATATCAGTTGGTTTAAGTCTTTTATTCTCATCCCGTTCAACATAATTTCTGGTAATAATTGTGTTAATAGTCGGAGCATAAGTTGAAGGACGACCAATTCCATGTTTTTCCATTTCTTTAACAAGAGTTGCATCTGAATATCTAGCTGGTGGAGTGGTTGAGTGTTCTTCTACTTCTGTATTTTTTAAATTTATATAATCACCTTCTTTTAAATTAGGAAATACTTGTTCTTTAGTTTTTTCTGGCCATACTTTTAGGTAACCAAGAAAGTTTATATTTTGACCATTAGCTCTAAAGTTATATATATTATCATCAGTTTTAGTTTCAATATCAAGAGAAGTTGTATTAATTTTAGCTGAGTTTATTTGACTTGATACTGCTCTTTGCCAAATAAGTCTGTATAATCTAAGTTGAGTGGGTTCTAATTTTGCTTGCAGACTATCTGGTAGGTTTGCAA
Source organism: Patescibacteria group bacterium (assembly GCA_027858435.1). Lineage (GTDB taxonomy): Bacteria > Patescibacteriota > Patescibacteriia > Patescibacteriales > UBA12465 > UBA12465. The sequence continues at coordinate 15,983 of JAQICS010000041.1, forward strand.
CCTCTGTTGGTCTAACCGCTTCATGAGCTTCTTGTGCTCCTTTGCTTTTTGTTTTAAAAACTTTTGGTTTTTCTGGTAAATAATCTTTTCCTAGATCAGTTTCTATCCATTCACGCGATTCTTTTATAAATTTAGGAGATAAATTTAGTGAATCAGTTCTCATGTATGTTATGTAACCGAATTCATATAATTTTTGAGCAACAGACATTGTTTGTTTAGCACTAAATCCCAAATATCTATTTGCAGTTTGTTGCAGTGATGATGTAGTAAAAGGACTTGGGGAATTTTTACTTACTGTTTTTTTATCTATTTTTTTAATTAAATATTTCTGCTTTTCAATTTCTTTATTAATTTTTTCTGCTTTATCTTTTTTCAGTTCTAATTTATCAAAAGATTTATTGTTAATCTTATTTAAAATAGCAGAAAACTCTTTTTTATCTTCTTCAAATAAAGCGTTTATACTAGCGTAATCTTCACTAACAAAAGCTTTTATTTCTTTTTCTTTTTCAACAATCATTTTAGTAGCTACACTTTGCACTCTACCGGCAGATAATCCTTTAGCTACTTTTTTCCACAAAAAAGGAGATAGTTCATAACCAACTAATCTATCTAAAACACGTCTAGCCTGTTGAGCATCTACCATATCTTGATTAATACCTCTTGGGTGTTTTAATGATTCAAGAATTGCTTCTTTAGTAATTTCGTGAAATACAATTCTTTTAATATTTTCATCCTTTAATTTTAAAGTATTTGCTAAATGCCAGGCAATTGCCTCTCCTTCACGATCTTCATCAGAAGCAAGAATTACTTGGTCAGAGTCTTTTACTATTTTTTTAAGATTGGTCACTATTTTTTTAGCTTTAGTGGGAATTATGTATTGCGGTTCAAAATTATTTTCAATATCAATTCCCATTTTACTTTTAGGTAAGTCATTTACATGACCAAAAGAAGATTCTACTTTAAAATCACTTCCCAGGAACTTACTTATTGTTTTTGCTTTTGTTGGCGACTCAACAATAATTAATTGCATAATATATGTATAAAAATTTATAAATTAGTTTTAATATATTTAGTGTACTATTTATCAAGGTCCTGTCAAGTATGAGTTAAATAGATTATTAATATCTTCGCCATTTTTAATAAGCATTGCACCTTGAGAAATTAAGCTATTACAAGTCATTGAGTCTTCCGAAAAAATACTGCCTGGAATAGCTAATACGTCTCTGTCTTGTTCAAGAGCATAATTAGCAGTAATTCTAGTTCCTGATCTTTCTTTGGCTTCTATTATTAAAACTGCTCTTGATAAACCTGATACTATTCTATTTCTTAATCTAAAATTATTTTTTAACGGGGGTGTAAAAGGAGGATATTCTGAAATTATTATACCATTATTTTGCAATATTTTCCTCATTAAAAAAATATTTTGTTTGGGATAAAAAGATTTAAAATCTAGACCAGAACCCAAAACAGCAACTGTTTTTAAATTATAATCTAAGGCATTTTTATGAGCTAATGCATCAATACCTAGTGCTAGACCACTTACAATACAAATATTTTTTAAATCTTTTATAATATAGGGTACAATTTTTTCTCCATAAGAACTATTTAAACGAGTGCCAATAATTGCTAAACACGGTATATTAATATTTTCAAGATAACCTTTATAGAAAAGAACTAAAGGAGGGTTATATATTTCTTTTAAGTTTTTAGGGTAATTATTTTCAAAACGGCAAACAAAATTTATATCTTCTTTCTGTAAATATTTTAAGGTTTTGTTTAAGTTAAAAGAGTTTATAAATAATTTAAATTCATATAGCTTTTTATTAAAAGCAGGTGGAAAATCTAAATTTTTAAAATTTGCATTTAAAATATTAGTATAACTTTTAAATATTTTTAAAAGTATTTGTTCTTGTTTAAAAGTAAATTTATTAAAATACGCGATTATTAAACAAGAGAGCTTTTCTTTGTTCATGTTAGTATTATAAAGAAAAGCTCTTACGAGAAAGTATAAATTGTTATAAATTAAATTAAATATTTATTTAAATATTTCATTAAAATTAATTTGATCAAAAATATTATTTAAATCATTTAATTCTTGTTTATTAAAATTTTGTAATACAAATTTATCAGTAGGAATTACGTTTCTTAATAAATCATTTTTAATTCCCAGACGAAGACGATTAAATTTTTGTGTATTTAAATAATTTAGCACAGATTTAATTCCGTTGTGTCCGCCACTTCTTGAGTTGTATGATAATTTAAATTTTCCAAACTCTATATCAACATCATCATGAATTATTACTAGTGAATTTTTAAGATCAAAGTTTTTTTTGTTTATAAAACCTAAGTTTTTAGGTATTAATTTGTAATAATTTAAAATTTGTAAAACAGCTTGTCCAGAATTATTCATAAACGTTAATGGTTTAATAAATAATTAAT
>JAQICS010000068.1 GCA_027858435.1 Patescibacteria group bacterium
GTTTCGGGGCCGGAAACTTTAAAGCACTGTTCGAAGCGATAGAGCGCGAGCAGGAGCGTAGGGGAACGCTTTAGACCTCTTTCAATTAAATATTGAAATTCGTTTAATTTCTTTAGAGTTTTATTCTTTTTCTAAAATCACAATTTCTCTATATACTTTTTGACCTTGTCGTCCGTATAAAATAGTATTTCTTTTAGTTGTTTTAAGAAATTTACTTTCTTTTAAACTATCTGGTAGAGGATTTATTATTTTAAAACCATTAATCTTTGGTGTTATTGGTCTTTGTCCATAAAAACTTGGCCAGACCATTACAACTCGTCCATCTTTTTTAAGTATTTTATTAAATTCAGAAATAGAATCTGAGTATAGGTTTTCTAAGTTATCTATTGTTTCTTTGAAATTAATCATTCCTCTTTGTGGTCCAAGATATGGCTCAGTTATAATTATATCAATGCTTTCTGTTTTAATAAACTGAGATAACTTAGTAGCACTTTTTACTTTCAACTTATGAGAAACATTTTTAATATCATATAATTCCTTAACCCAGTTAATATTAGTATAAGTGTCATCAACTGCTTTTTTAGAGACATCAGATCCATATAAGTCTTGATAGCCTATTATAATTGCCTCAGTAAGTATTGTTCCTGATCCACAGAAAGGATCCATGATAGAAATATCTGTCATATTTCTAGTAGCTAAATTTATCATAGTCATAGCTAACTTTGGTGGCAGCATTCCCGAGTGATCATCTCGAGCTGGTCGTCCAAAATCACGTCTCGATAGATCTTTAAATGGTTGAACACTTAAGGTTTTACCTAAAATAAACTTGTCATCAATCTTTGAAACAACCAGTTCAATTCCTCTCTTAATTAACTTATTTTGGGTGATAACTACACTAGATAAAGTTTTTTCTTTACTAACAACAAAACGAGAGCTTTGACCAATTTCTTTAAAAGCTAGTTTTGTTTTGATACCTATGTCTTTTTTGTTTAAATCACCTACACCATATGAAGAGATACCAAAATTAAATTTACCACTTGGTGAATTTTTTTGTTTATCTATTGATAGCTTAATAGACTCATCGACTAATTCTTTGTGGTTTTTAATTGTTTCGCTTTTAATTAAGCCAATTTTAATAATACCACCAAGCCTTTTAATTAATTTATCAGTATCTATTTCTAGATCTAAATCTGCAATTAAAAAGTTTGGAGTTAATAGTTTTGCGTTTGATAGGTTTAACAATGCGTTTAACTCAGCTATTGATAAGCTGGGATTGTTACCTAATATAAAAAAATATTTCATATAATTATACTATCTTAATTTATCCTTTCTGTATAGTTGACTTTTTAACACAATACTGATATTATTAATTCACAATTAAAGATAACATATCTTTTCCACATCCAGTATAAAGCTGTGATAATTCGGTAATTAGTATCGAATTAAAGGTATTTCTTAAACTCCAAAAGTTTTAGGGAATGCTTTGGGGTTTTTATTAAATTTAATTAACTATTATTAATAAATACAAAGAAAAGATTGAAAATTAGTTTAAAAATAAGTTTATTAATTTTCATTAGCTTTTCTATAATATTATTATGTCAAAAACAAAAAAAGATCCAATGGGACACTATGAAGTATTATTTATTGTAGCCAATAAATATACTGAACAAGAAGCTAAAAAAGTTGTTTCAAATGTGAAAGACATTATTGAATCAGCTGAAGGAAAAGTAACTTTTGAAGAGTTTTGGGGTAAAAAAAGACTTGCTTACAAAATTAAAAACAATGAATACGGTTACTATGGATTATATGAATTCGATTTAGAAAGAAAGAATCTACCAGCACTTAACAAAAGTCTTCGTTTAAATGCTGACGTTCTAAGACATCAAATTGTTTCTGTAACTCCGAAGACAGATGAAGAAATCAAGAAAAATGAGGAAATTAAAGCTAAAATCGATTCAAGAAAAGAGGAGGAAGTTAGAAAAGAAGAAGAAAAAGAAGACAAATTAAAAAAAGAGAGCAAGTTAAATAAAGAAGAAAAAGAAGAGGATAAAGAGAATAAAGAAAACAATGAAGAAAAAGAAGATAAGAAAGAGGATAAAGAAAACAATGAAGAAAAAGAAGATAAGAAAGAAGACAAAAAGGAAGATAAAAAAGAAGGAAAAGAAAATCTAAAAGATTTAGATGAAAAACTGGAGGGCATTTTAAACGCTGACGATTTAATTTAATTAATCGTGATTGACTAATAATGGGTTATATAACGCTTATTAGTAATCCAGAAATATATGAATTTAAACAAAGCCATGGTAATTGGTAATCTAACTAGAGATCCTGAGCTTAGAAATACAGCCAATGGACAAGCTGTTGCTTCATTCTCAGTTGCAACTAATCTAGTTTGGACTGACCAATCTGGACAACAACAAAAAAAAGTAGAATTTCATAATGTTATTGCTTGGAGAAAATTAGCAGAAATTTGTGCAAAATATTTACACAAAGGATCAAAAGTTTACATTGAAGGAAGACTACAAACAACTGATTGGACAGGACAAGATGGAGTTAAGAGATATAAAACAGAAATTGTTACTGAAAATATGATCATGCTAGATAATAAAGGAGATAATAGTGGTTCTTATAATAACAATAATAACTCTTATAACAATTCTGCCCCACAAGGAAACAACAATAATTCAAACAACAATAATTCAAACAACAGTAATTCAGACGATGTTGTTGATGTAAAAGATGAGCCAATTGACGATGAAGAAATAAGAGTTGAAAATATACCTTTTTAATAAATATAATTTAGAAGAAAAAATATGAGTAATTCAAAAAACAAAGAATGTTATTTTTGTGCAAATAATATGGAAGTAGACTACAAAGATGTTAGAACATTAAAAAAGTTTGTTAATTTTTTTATGAAAGTTCTACCTGGTTCAAGAACTGGTGTATGTGCTTGGCATCAAAGAAAGTTATCTAAAGCTGTGAAAAGAGCAAGAGTTATGTCTCTTTTATCTGCTACCCATAAATAATAGTTAAGATAAATAAAAAAATATGCTTAACTTCAATGAAATAAAAACAGGTAAAGTAATAAAACTAAATAGTGACCCATTTGTTATCATTAAAACAGATCATCATAACATGGGGAGAGGCGGAGCTGTTCTAAAGGTTAAATGTCGTAATTTAATAAATGGAAATGTTTTAGAGAGAACATTTCAAGGATCAGAAAAGGCTGAGGAAGCAGAAACAGAAACTAAGAAAGCAAATTATTTATACAAAGATAAAGAATTTGCTTATTTCATGGATAACGAATCATTTGACCAGTTTTCTTTAGAATTAGACTCAATTGGTGAACAAGAAAAATTTTTAAAGGATGAAACCGATGTTGATGTTTTATATTTTGAAAACAAACCAGTTTCTATTAGTTTACCAGTTAAAATGAATTTTAAAGTAATTAGTGCTCCCCCGGGAGTTAAAGGTAATTCAGCTGGAAATGTTAATAAAACAGTTGAAATTGAAACAGGAGCAACTATAAGTGTCCCAATGTTTATAAACGACGGAGATGAAATTAAAATAAACACTGAGACTGGTGAATATGTAGAAAGAGCTTAGTGATATATTTAAAAACGCCTCAATTTTTAGATGAGGCGTTTTTTATATAATTGTGTGATATAATTTAAACATATGGAAATATTTATATTTTTATTTTTTCTAGATTATTTAGTTTTATCGTTAAAGCGATTAGATATTGCTTTGTTTTTTGTTATTGCATTTTTGCCAAGCTATTTAATTAGATTTACCTTTTTTACCATTCCTTTCACATTGTTAGAGTTAATGATTTTAACTTCTTTTGCTGTTTGGTTTGTAAAAGAAGGGCCGAATCTTAAAAAAGCTTTAAAAAATAGAAGTAAACGCGGAAAATATCCTTTTTGGAAAGAAATTATATTAATATTGATTTCATCATTTATTGCTTTAGCAGTAGCTGGTTTTTCCAACTCAGCTCTTGGGATATGGAAGGCATACTTTTTTGAACCAGTCTTGTTTTTTATATTAATAATTAATGTTTTAAGGGGACAAAAAGGAAGAGATAAGATATTCAAGTCATTAATAGTTCTTGCCTTGTCTGTTTCAGTAGTTGCCATATACCAAAAAGTAACTGGTAGCTTTATTCCTAATGAATTTTGGGCTAATTTTGAAACAAGAAGAGTAGTTTCTTGGTTTTCTTATCCCAACGCAATTGGTTTACTACTTGCTCCTCTATCTGCTCTTTTGCTTGGCTACTACTTTTATCTGCCAAAGAAAACTAATTTAAAAGGATCTTTAAAAAAGATTTTAGTTCTATTAACTATTGTCTTTTCAGTTATATCAATTTATTTTGCTAAATCCGAAGGAGCTTTAATAGCTTTATTTATTTCTTTTTTATTATTCTTCTTATTATCTAACAAGAAAAAAAGAAGGATTTCTTTTGTAGTAATTTTCTTAATATTAGCGAGTCTCTTTATATTTAAGCCTTTAAGAAGTTATGTGGTTGATAAGGGCAGTTTAAATGATTTATCTGGACAAATTCGAGTAAATCAGTGGAGGGAAACTTTTCAAACATTTAAAGGAAATGGTATATTGTTAGGAAATGGTCTTAATTCATATAAAGAAGCAGTTGAGCCGTTTCACCAAGAAGGTATTTTTTATAACTTTGATAATATTGAAAATTTTGATGCCGTAGTTTGGGCCTCGCTTGATTTACAAAAAAAATATTGGCAACCAGTTGAAATATATCTATATCCTCATAATATATTTTTAAACTTCTGGACAGAACTTGGTATCTTGGGATTAATTGCTTTTGTTATTCTAATATTTAGAGCAATGTATATTTCCTTAAAGCTATATATTTCAAAAAATAATATTGATAAAAGACAGAAGTATATTGCTTTAGGAGTGTTTTCTTCTCTTTTAATAATTGTTATTCATGGAATGGTAGATGTTCCTTATTTTAAAAATGACCTTTCAGTTTTCTTTTTTGTAATTATTGCAATTTTGGGAAGCTTAATAATCGATAATAAAAAAAACGTATGAAATTAATAATTCAAAAAGCTATAGCCCAAAGTGGATACTCTTCTAGAAGAAAAGCAGAAAAACTAGTTGAAGAAAAAAAAGTAAAAGTTAATAATCAATTAGCAACACCTGGTCAAATAATTGAAACAGACACAGATAAGGTTTTAGTTAAAGGTAAAAAAATAAACTTTTTAAATGAGTTAATTTATATAAAATTAAATAAACCAAAAGGCTATGTTTGCACTAACAGAGAGTTTGATGGAGAGCAAAACATATTTGAGTTAATTAATATTAATGAAAGGATTTTTACCATTGGGAGGTTAGACAAACAAAGTAGAGGACTGGTAATTCTAACAAATGATGGTCATTTAACTGAAAAAATTAGTCATCCTCGATATCAGCATAGCAAAAGATATATTGTTAAGATAAAAGAAGATGTTAAAAACTTTAAAATGATAGAGAATAAACTTCTTAAAGGAGTTGATATTGGAGAAGGAAATGGAATAGCAAGAGTTAAAATGGCTAAATATTTACAGGATAATAAGTTTGAGTTAATATTGACTGAAGGTAAAAAGAGACAAATTAGAAGAATGTTTGAATTACTTGGTTTAAAAATTAAAGACTTGTTAAGAGTAGAAATATCTGGAGTAAAGCTTGGTAATTTAAAAGAAGGCGAATGGATCTATTTAACCAAAGAAGAATTAAATACTTTAAAAAAGAAGTAGGGAGACGTGGCAGAGCCTGGTTGAATGCGCCGCACTCGAAATGCGGTATACCTTTATTGGTATCAGGGGTTCGAATCCTCTCGTCTCCGCAATTGAACTTTAAAACAAATAATTATGAAACATCCAAGAAGTGTTGAAAATTACAATGGCACTTTTGAAGAATTAGCTAATGGAATTGGAAACATGAGCTATGATCAAGTAGCTGTGTTTCTTGATGAATTAGCTAAGGATTTTAAAAATCAAGCTGAAGCAGATATTAAACGAGGACGACCTCAATTAGCCATAGAGCTTTTTAAAGCCTCATTTAGTATCGAGGAAACAAGTTTAAAAATTAAAAAGGCTTGGCAAATATCTAAGCCTTACATGTAGAGATTAAGACAGAGTCAAGTACTCTGTTTTTTTATTTTTCAATTATTGTTTCTAATCTTTTGCAAGTTTTACATTTAATTTGAATAATTGCGTCACTTAACTTGGCTTGAAAAAGAAACTTACCACATACTGGACAGCGATAGGTTTTCATTGTGCTATCATTTTTCATATATATTATATTATTTATATAATATAGCAAATATGATTTCAATTATTATTTAATAAAATATAAATTAAATATAAAGAATTGTATTATATAACTATTTTAAACAATGATCCTTTTCCATGTTCACTATATACTAAAATTTTTCCTTTAAATTCTTTTTCAATTATTTCTTTGCAAAGATGTAGACCGATTCCTGTTCCTTTATCTGGTTTTTTAGTGCTAAAGAAAGGAGTAAATATTTTATTTAAATTCTTATTTTTAATACCTCTTCCGTAATCTTTAAATAATATTTCAATATTATCATTCATTTTATAAACAGATATATTAACTATTCTTTTATCCATTCTACAATCAGCAAGCCAGGGGTTAAAATTTTGGTAAGCATCTATTGCATTACAAATTATATTTAGACAAACTCTAAAAAAATTAGTAGAACGCCCATATACTTCTATTTCTTCATTAGCATAGAAGTCTAACATCACTCTTTTTTTAAATGACTTAAATTTTATAAGCTCTATTGCATCTTCTATTTCTTTGTTAACTAAAAAGTATTTTTCACTTGAATCATCACTTATTTGTTTTCTAATTACAGAAATCATCTCAGCTATTTTTTTAGCCGTTAAAGTTGCATGTTCTAAATTTTCTCTAAATTGTTTAAGCTCAGGTACATAACTTAATTGTTTTTTAAATCCCTCAATATTTAAATTAAGTGAGGTTAAAGGATTAGCAATTTCATGAAACAGTTCACTACTTATTTTTCCAAACTCGGCATATTTTTGATTTTTGCTAACTTTAAATAAATATTCATTTTTTATTTTCTCAAGTTGTTTTTCAAATCTTTTGTTTATTATATTAATCTCATCTCTGTATTCCGATTCTTTTTCTTTAATTTTATTAATATTTAAAATATTATTAATATATACAAGAGCGCAGAAGATTATAAATAAAATTGAAATTATTATACACCTTATATTCTGTTGTTCTTGGAATTTTAAAAAAATATAGAAAAGACCTGTTGTTATTATAATAAAAAAAGAGGTAAATAATATTTTGTTTTCTTTTAAAAAGTTTAATATATTTTTTTGTTTAACTAATTGCATAACCACGACCTGAATAAGTTTTAATAAATGATTCATTATCATCTTTATTAATCTTTCTTCTTAAATTTAAAATATGTGTTTCAATAGTATTTGAAAAAATATCTGCCTCCTTATCCCATACATGCTCAAGTATTTCACCACGTGATATAACTCTACCTTTGTTTCTAAGTAAGTAGCTAAGAAGAATAAACTCTTTCCTAGTTAAATATATTATATTCTCCCCTTTTTTAATTATTTGTTTATTGGAGTCTAAGTATAAATCCTTATAACTTAATATCTCACTTTTAATAGTTTGTGGTCTTCTGGTTATTGCTTTAATCCTGGCACTTAGTTCAGTGATTGAATAAGGTTTAGTTAAATAATCATCTGCACCAGCTTCTAGTAAACTGATTTTGTCATTAACGCCTTCGTTGACACTTAGAATTAAAATAGGAACTTTATTTCCTGATAATCTAAGTGACTTACAAACTTCTATCCCATTTTTATCAGGAAGATTTAAATCTAAAAGAATTAGATCATGTTCATTGGTGCTAGCTAAAAAAAGACCACCTTCAGCGGTTTCAGCAATATCTACTGAAAAGCCAATGTGTTCTAAGTTTGTTTTTAAAAAAAGACTGATTTCTTTTTCGTCTTCAATGCTTAGAATTTTCATAATGTTTTAAATTAAAATTAATAAAAAAAGAAGTCCTAAACAAATGAGTTTCTAGAACTTCTTGAATTAAGTATACCATAATTTGCTAATATGTGTAAATTAATTGTAAAAACTTGCAAAATTTTTAACTCTTATTTATAATAATACAGCAATGGAGAGGTGCCAGAGTGGTCGAATGGAACAGTCTTGAAAACTGTCGTGCCTTAACGGGTACCGTGGGTTCGAATCCCACCCTCTCCGCCAAGACAATTTAGTATTGGAAACCCAAGAACCTAGTTTATGCTAGGTTTTTTGTTTTTATTCAGATTGATTTGTACTTCGTAGTGTCAACTATAACATGGACGAGTGCATATAATTGTACTTTGAAGTCGACTTTGCTAAAATTAAATAAATAATATTATATATGATAAAAATTTATTTAGCTCGTCATGGCCAAGATGAGGATAACGCCAGTGGAATCTTAAATGGACGCCGCGATAAACCATTAACTGATATTGGTTCTAGACAAGCCTTAACTTTGGCACAAAACATTAAAGATCACAATTTAAAAATTGGAAAAGTTTTTAGCTCGCCATTATTGAGAGCTTACAAAACTGCCGAAGCTATAACTGATACACTTAACCTTGATAAACCTAAAAAATTAGAACTGCTTATTGAGCGTGATTTTGGGATTATGACAGGTGAGATGATTAAAAATATTCAGTCTATGTGTTCGCTTGATATTATAAAAACCGACACAATAACATACTTTTTATCACCTAATGAAGCAGAAACTTTTTCACAGTTAATTGATAGGGCAAATGAATTATTTAATTGGATTGAGCAACAGAATTTTAGTGAAAATATTTTATTAGTTACACATGGTGATATTGGTAAAATGATTTATGCCGCCTATTATAATTTACCATGGAAGAATGTTTTAACTGATTTTCATTTTGGAAACACAGAATTGTTATTACTAGACAAAGATGCTAAACAAAAAAATCGGCTTGTTATAAAAACAAAACAACATAACCATTAACGGGGGTTATAGTTAAAAACAGTTCTAATAACGTTCTATCCTTTCTACTAAGACAATTTAGTATCGGAAGATCCAAGAGCCTCGCATTTGCGGGGTTTTTATATACAAAATGATATATACTTATATCAAGTAAATAATTTTTAATTAGTTCATTTAAAAAAAGAAAATATGAAAAAAGGGTGTAAATTGCTAAAATCTTTGAGCTCAAAAGCAATTGTTGCCGATATTATTTTAAGATCTGTAGACACACCTTTAATATCTGAAGCAAAAAAGCTTAAGCTTAAAACCATGGATGGCATTCCAATGGTTATAAGTCAAGCAGCTTTAGCTTTTTATATATCGTATGGTAGAGAAAAGAAAATAGGATTCAGTCAGATATATCAGAAAATTAAAAAATTAGTTTAATTTATTTAAAAAGCCGATAAAATTCGGCTTTTTTTTATTATATAAAAATGATATTATAAATATAAGATAAAATAAATAGTAAACATATATTATGACAAACGTTATTATCGCGTCGGGGCCAGTAATTGTTGAAGACAATAAAGTTCTCCTAAATCAACATGGAGAAGATGTTTTTTGGAAATTTTGTGGAGGAAGGGTTGAGGATTATGAATACAATTTGAAGGAAGCAGCTATAAGGGAAGTTAAAGAAGAAATGGGAATAAACATTGAAATATTAGAAAATGATCCATTCTTTGTTTATGCTGAAAAAGAAATTGAAGGAAAACAAGTTAGTATTATTTTAGTGCATTTTTTAGCTAAAAGAATAGGTGAAATAAAACCAGGCGAGGATATTAGAAAATGGCAATGGATAGATTTAAAAGAACTTAAGGAGGAAAATTTAGCACCAAACATATTACCAGTTTTAAAACATTTTGACTTTATATAAAAAATAATACATAATCTGAAGAATCGTCTCCCTTTCAAAGAGGACTTAAAAGGCAAAAAGATTCGGCTAATATGGTGTCAGTTTCAGTTAGTACTTATCAAAGAATTTTGTATTTAGCTTATAAAAAAAATTGCTAAATATTTGGTTGATGGAAAAGCTATTAAAATTATAAAATAAAATTAATAAATATAATAAATAAAAATATGAAAGTATTAAAAATAGGAGCAACTTGGTGTCCGGGCTGCTTAATTATGAAACCGCGTTGGCAAAAAATAGAAGAGGAAAACAACTGGATTGAATCTGAATATTATGATTATGATGAGAATAAAGAAATAATGGAAAAATATAATATAGATGAGGTCTTGCCAGTTTTTATCTTTTTAGATAAAAATGGTAAAGAATTCCTAAGACTAAAGGGGGAGGTTAGTGAACAGGAGTTTGTTAAGATTCTAAATGAGAATAGAGATAAATAAATTAGGTATATAATTATGAAAAAGTTTTTTAAAATAGCATCCGTTGCGCTAACACTTGTTTTATTGTTTTCATCTTCTTTTGTAAATGCAGAAACAAAAAATAATGATTTAAATATATATTTCTTTACCGGAGAAGGTTGTCCTCATTGTGCTGCAATGAGAGAGTATTTAACAGAAGATTTACAGGCTAATTATGAAAATGAAGATATAAGAGTATTTGAATTTGAGGTGTATAAAGATAGAAGTAATGCTTTATTGCTTAAAAAAGCAGCCAAAGTTTTAGATGCTCAGGTTTCAGGTGTACCATTTTTAATAATAGGTGATGAAACTTTTGTTGGTTTTTCAGAAACAAATACACCAAAAACAATCAATGAAAGAATAGATTATTGTTTAGAAAATGATTATTCAGACAGTGTTGAAGGTATTTTGTTAAATGGAATTAATGTAGATAGTGTAAATACAACTGAAATAGTTGAGATAACAGAGTTAAAAGAAAATAGTGAAAACATAGAGGTTAATAAAAATAAAACAGAAGGAGTAAATGGAGACAGCGAAGAACTAATAAATATCCCTGTTTTAGGGGAAATAGATGCTAAATCATTTTCTCTACCCTTGTTAACAGTTGTTATGGGTGTTTTAGATGGTTTTAACCCTTGTGCAATGTGGGTACTGTTGTTTTTAATTAGTCTTCTTTTAAACATTGAAAACAGAAAAAGGATGTGGATTCTAGGAACAACTTTTATTGTAGCCTCTGCTTTTGTATACTTTCTATTTATGGCGGCTTGGTTGAATTTGATTATGTTTTTAGGACTAATTCTATGGATTAGAATATTAATTGGTTTATTAGCTCTTGGAGGAGGAGCCTATAGTCTAAGGGACTATTTTGTTAATAAAGAAGCAGCTTGTAAAGTAAGTGGTGGAGAAAAAAGAACTAAAACTTTTGATAAATTAAAAAAAGCAGTTCATCAAAAAAATCTGTGGTTAGCTTTAGGAGGTATTGTTGTTTTAGCATTTGCTGTTAATTTAGTTGAGCTTTTTTGTTCTGCTGGATTACCAGCTGTTTATACTCAAGTATTAGCCTTGAATGAGGTATCATCAATTGGAAAATATTTGTATATATTGTTATACATATTCTTTTTTATGCTGGATGATTTGATAATTTTCATTATTGCTATGACCACTCTTCATATCACTGGAATTAGTACTAAATATTCAAGATTATCTAGATTAATTGGCGGTATATTAATGTTAATTATTGGTTTAATGCTTATCTTTAGACCAGAATGGCTAATGTTTGGCTAATTTAAATAAATATGAAAACTAAAAATCCTGTTATTTTAATCATTAGAGATGGCTGGGGGTATCGAAAAGAAAAAAAAGATAATTTAATTGCTATGGCTAATACGCCATGGAATGATTATTACAAAGAAAATTATCCTGATACACTGCTTAACGCTAGCGGTGAAGCAGTTGGTGTACCAAAAGGATATCAGGGAAATTCTGAGGTTGGTCATATGACAATTGGCAGTGGTCGTATTATCTTTCAGTCACTTGTTAAGATTAATAAAAGCATTGAGAATAAAAAGTTTTTTAAAAATAAAGCTTTTCTAGAAGTAATTGATAAATGTAAGAAAAATAATAGCAAACTTCATATCGCTGGCCTATTACAAACCCAAGGAGTACATAGCCATATAGATCATTTATTTGCTTTGCTTGATTTATGTAAAAAAGAAAAGTTTTACAATGTTTTAATCCATGTATTTACCGATGGACGTGATGCTCCAGTGACTGAAAGTTTAAAACATGTAAAAAGATTAGAAAAAAAAATAAAAGAGATAGGTTTTGGCAGTATCGTTAGTGTTTCTGGTAGGTATTTTGCCATGGATAGAAATGAAAAGTATTCCCGAACTAAAAAAACATATGATTGTATAGTAAACACCAAAGGAAAGAAGTTTATAGATATTACTGAATATATTAAAAATAGTCATTCAAAAGATGAGACTGATGAGTTTATCAAACCAGCTTGCCATAAAGAATATGAAGGTATTAATGAAAATGATGGCTTTATCTTTTTTAATTTTAGAACAGATAGGCCAAGACAATTAACCAGAGCTTTAATAGATAAAAAATTTAACTTTTTTGAAAGAGTTAGAAAACCGAAGTTAAATTTTGCTGCTATGACCAAATACTATAAACCATTTCCTGGTTTAGTAGCTTTTGAAGAAGAAAATTTAAAAAATATTTTAGGAGAATATTTAGCTGACAATAAATATAAACAACTAAGAATTAGTGAAACTGAAAAATATGCTCATGTTACCTTTTTCTTTAATGGTCAAAGAGAAAAGGCTTTCAAAGGAGAAAAAAGAATATTAATTCCTTCTCCAAATCTAGCTACCTATGATTTAAAACCGGAAATGAGTGCACCAGAAATCTCTAGGGATTTGTGTAAAGAGGTAAAAAAAGAAATATACGACTTAATTGTAGTTAATCTTGTTAATTGTGATATGGTTGGTCATACAGCAGACTATGAAGCGATTAAGAAGGCAGTTGAGGCGGTTGATAGGGCAACTGGTGATATAGTTAACACAGGCCTAGAACATAATTACACTAGTCTAATTATTGCAGATCATGGTAATGCTGAGGATAAAAGTAAGAAATATTCAACTAGTCACACAACTAACAAAATACCAGCAATTTTAGTATCAAATGACAAAAAACTTTTCAATGTTAAATTGAAAAGTAATAAAGGTTTAAAAGATGTTTCTCCAACTGTTCTTAAAATAATGAAGCTTAAAAAACCTAAAGAAATGACTGGAAGTAGTATATTTTAATCACCTTTAATCTCAATCCCCAGAGCTGAGACAAAAAATAGCAATTGATCTTCATTAATAGTTAACTCTTTAAACGATTCTATTTCTATTTTCGTTTTATCAAGTATTGATTTTCTTAAATCAATACTTTTTAATTTACCACCAGAAAAATCAACCTCTTTTAAGTTGCAGCTTTTAAAAGAAACATTATTTAATTGTCCTTCTTGAAAACTAGATAAAGATAAGTCACAGTTAGTAAATTTAGTATTTTTTATTTTACATAGTGTAAAATCATTTAAATTCATTTTACAATTTTCAAAAATT
This sequence comes from Patescibacteria group bacterium, assembly GCA_027858435.1. GTDB lineage: Bacteria > Patescibacteriota > Patescibacteriia > Patescibacteriales > UBA12465 > UBA12465. The sequence continues at coordinate 13,576 of JAQICS010000068.1, forward strand.
GTATTTTCAATTACTGAGTTATAGAAATTAGCGCCAGTTAATTTAGAATTTTCTATTTTAGACTTTTTAAAAGACGATTTTTCTAAATTAATGTTTGAAATATTTGATGACAAAAAAGAAGACGAAACAAATTCAAAATCCCTAAAATTGCAATTAATAATATTACATTTATTAATTTTACTTTTTACAAAAATTAAGTCTTCAAAAAATTCAGAATCTATATTTATTGAATTAATATTTATGGCGTAGTTTTTGTAAGAATTTTTAAAATAATTTTTATTCATATAATAATTATAGCAGAAAAAACAAAAAAATTGTTTATTATGACAATTTTTTAGCAGTTTTTACATACATTTTTTTAATATCTTTAAAATTCAATTTTTCTATTATTTCCAGTTCTTTGTCAGATAATAATGTAGTGTATGTTTTGTTCGTTAGGTAATACGATTTATAGTACCTTCTATACAAGGTATATACTTAATTATATAAAAATGTCAAAAAAATATTTGCTCATTCATACCTTCACCAAAAGCTAACAAAGTTTTATTTGCCTGACGCTTTTTTTTGTATGGATCTGTTCTAGGCATATATCATAGTTTAGGAACGGCACCATAAGCACCTGCTATATATTTTGAATAATAGTTATCATCAGCACGAACACCACTAACAGCATCAAGTCGCCAAGCTTCACTTTCTCCTTTTTTATTTTTTTCAGTCAAAATAATTTGATATTTGTCTAATTTGCTTAAAATTTGATGACTATGACTGCTAAATAATAATTGAGCATTTTTAGGGTTGGTTTCTGGTTGCATAAACAAATCAAATAAAGCTAAAATAACTTCTGGATGTAAATTAACATCAAATTCATCTAATATTGCTGTTCCCCCATTGGATATAACTAATAAAATTGTTTTTAGAAGAACAAAAAGCTGTTTTGTCCCTGATGACTCATACTGCATTGAAATATATTTTTTTTCATCACCAAAAGAATGAGCCACTCTTACATTAATATTTAAACCGTTTTCTTTTTTCTCTTTTTTTATTTCAAAAGAGTCCAAGCCTAAATCCAATTGTGATAACAATTTTTCAGCTTCTTTTTTTATTTGAACATTTTCTTTTTCGCTGAAAAAATCAAAAGCCTCAATAAGTTGCTTACTTGCGTTTGGAAGCAAATGATCTCCAATCCATCCCGCTTCAATAACATTTGTTTCAACATTTTGCCAAAAGTTAAATATTTTTAGACTTTCTTTATGATTAAGGCGAGAAGCAACACTAATAACACTAGCATTATTACGAATTGAACTATGAAAACCTTTTGGTAGATTAAACTTTTTATCATCTAACTTATATTCATTATTTTTTTTATCCCACTTACGAGAAAATATTTTTTTTGCTGTTATTTTTTCAGTAGTTTTATTTTTAATTTTTAATTCTTCCAGAACAATCCTATTATCATTTAAAATAAACTTATAAACATAAACATCATTATCAATTTCAAAGTCAACAGATAATTCTGTGTCCTTATTTTTCTCAGAACCAAATAAAAATGGTTTTATTGGTAGAGGTGCGTTAGGTGAAGAATACAAAGAGTTAATAATTAACCATTTTAAAAATGGTAAAATTTTTAATAAATTTGTTTTACCTGACGCATTAGGACCTATTACTGTTTCTGTTTTAGAAAGACGAACACCCGAACCACTTTCAAAATATCCATTATTTTTCGGGGCCTTTTCATTAACGACAAAATCTATTTTAGTTAACTCCTTAAAAGAATAAAAATTTTTACAAGAAAAAGAATGTATCATATATTTAATAAATTAAAAATTATTATGTATTTTGGTTATTGGGATTTGAAATAAAGCTTGTTTCATAAATTTACTTATTACATTGATTAAGGCTTTTATTGTTATAGTTATCGCTCCTGTTTTGAAGTTGTGCAATAAAATGAACAATAGATATTTTTTGGCACCTAATAACCTAAATAGCCAAAATACATAATCATGCCTATATGGTAGCAAAAATATATTTATATGTCAATAACCTACAAAAATATGTTTGAAATATAATTATAGGTACATAAATTAGAAGTTTTTAAGAAAATTTTCTCACATTGATAAACGAATTTTTTATTCGCTATGATGTTTTAAAATTCAATCTAAAAAACAATCTCAATGAGATTGTTTTTATATCTGCGGAACGGACGGGACTCGAACCCGCGACCTCCTGCGTGACAGGCAGGCGTTCTAGCCAGCTGAACTACCGCTCCAAAGGTATTTTAAAACGTCCACAAAGGACGCTTGTAATACATATCAATGATTACAAAAGAATGATAGCAAAAACTTTTTTTATTGTCAAAATGTATCAGTAAAATGTTAAATCTACAAGGGGTTTTAATCACTGTTTGTAATATAATGTTTTATTAATTGTTCTTGTAGAGAATTTTTTCTTTTATATAGTTCAGAACTAACTTCTTTCAATTTATTCAATCCTAGTCTTTCTCTTTCTAGGTCATAATTATCTTGTTTACTCCGTCCCTCATTGTTTTTTAAAAAAGTATCTAAAGTTTTGTTGCTATTTTTTAAATTATCAAAAAAATTAGGCTCCGTATTATGTGTGATATCAATCTCTTTTCTTGAAGTATATTCTTCTATTTTGTCTTCGGAGTTACGAGATATATTCCTAATTTTTGCCGATAGATTATCCCTGGACTCTTTTAAACTATTTAGAGCTGAGCTTTTTTCAAAAACTATTTGGGCTTTTAATGAATCATGGTTAGCGGAGTCGAGTTCGTTTACCTTTTTTTCTAAATCTTTTTCAAAACCTGACTTCCCAATTAATTGTTCATTATCCGTAATAATAGTAGCATATTTAACTCCAATCTTATGTTCTTCTAGTCTCTCTTTCCAGTTTTCTAACTGGGTTTCACTACTTCCTCCATCCCATTTGTGTATAATCCCTCCTTCGTCTAAGGCTTTTTTAAATTCTACTCTTAAATCTTCTGGGGGTAAATTAGTAAACTCTTTTAAATCATTAATTTCTTCTTTCAATCTCTCAGGATAATCTTTCCATTCTCTTTTTAAATTCTCAATTTCCATTGTCTCCATTTTTTTAGCTTTGCTTAATAA
>JAQICS010000030.1 GCA_027858435.1 Patescibacteria group bacterium
CAGTAGCAATTTCTTTTACATATTTTATTCGAGATAAATATTTAGCTAAATAAATTACCAACACTAACTGAATTATTGTACTTATGTATATTCCTATAATTGAATAGACCTGATTTTTAGAAGTGCTTAGAAATAATGGAGCCAAAACAACAAAATCATCAATTAATGTAATAAAAGAAGCAATAAATCCTATACTAATAATTTTTAAAAATTTTTCAAAGGAAATATCAATTTCAATTTTTTCTTTTTGCTTTTTTATTTTTTCATCCTTCTTTTTTCCAAATACATTAAAATAAACTGCTAGTGCCATTAAAAATATAAGTATGCTAGCTATAATATGAGTATGGGGAACGTATTCTAAAAAAGAAGAAAAAAACCAAGCTAGAATAATAATAACCGTTACTGCCAATATATTCCCAATAGAAAAAGCGATTCGACCTTTCGTGGTTTTTGTAAAATATGCAATAATTGGAATTCTAGAAACCATATCATCAAAACTTGCCAAAGATTTTGAAATGAGTCCTAATAAAAAATATTTTATAAACATGATTTAATTATATCTTAAATTCATAAAAAGTTCGAGGGTCACGCATTAACTCATCTATAATTTAACCTACTCTTTTTTAACAAAAAAATAAGTTAATTGCTAGTCTATCTTCATTGCTCGGAGACTAGGATAGTTGGAACGGTTTTTGGTAAATAAAAAAGCTGACAAATTACAACTGTCAGCTTTACACAATTCTTAAGAAAAAAATTATCTTACATTCTCTATCACAGGCTTTATTTCGCCTGGAGGATCTAGTTTGACACTCCACTTACATGAAAGAAAAACTAAAATACCTACAACTATTACAACTAGTGCTATTTTTAGCATTGTCATTTTCTTCATAACTATTTACTTTAAGGTTCTATTTACATAATTTAACTATACAAAAAGTATACCACATTGGTATACTTTTGTCAATGGCTCAAAATTTCCCTACAACAAATTAACCTGCTTTCTATAAGTCTTAGGTCTTATATCTCCTTTAACTTCCTCCGAAAGAGCTAAAAAGATAATTACTTTCATCAAAATCAACCACCACGCCAGTCGTTCCATTAACATAAACAATTTTTTCTTCATTAAACTTATTTTTAACAAACATTACCAAGGCTCCAAGCTAAAGAACTAAATAAAAAAGACCATTGCCTAACAATAGTCTATCTAAAAAATCTTAATACATTAAAAAGAAAGGGTAAACGATTTTCGTTTACCCCTTTAATTACTCTACGTAAATTAGTCTATCAATCATTGAAATATCAACTTCTTGAATAACTATTTCCCCGCTCAATGGAATAATAATTTCCATAAAGCGTCTTTCTCCTAAATAAAAACCTCTAGTTTTGTAGTCCTTATTTTTATAAGTTACCACAATCTCTTCAGAATAATTTTGAGAAACATGTATCAATTCCCATGGTTCCGGACCATCACCATGTATTTTCTTTATACTATTGGGAGTATAGATTCCATTTAAATATTTGATGTCGTAAGGACAGTCTCTATCTTTTTTATCTATCCCAATAAAAGAAATATCAAGCTCTTCAATGGAACTATCAACTTTTAACCAAAGTTCAGTATTGTTTATTCTGGTCATTTCTTTTTTACACGATAATGTCGTAATACCTATTAGGAAAATTATTAAAAATTTTTTCATCTTTCCATCTTTTAATGAAAAAACCTGTGTGTGCATTTTACACACACTGGTTTTAATGATTTTTTAATTAATTTTCTACTTCTATTCTACCGGAATGTTTCTAGTATCAATGTTAATATCATCCTCAGTAATACCGATTGTTCCACTATTATACCAACCAACTCTAGTAGTAGTCAGAATCATATTCATTCCTTTTCCTAAATCTGTTGCGTCAGTTTGTACTGCAATATCGATACCGTCAACATGAATAGTAATAGTAATAGTCCCTGTAACTTTAGCATCCAAACCTTCATAAACTGTCTGATCACCCGACCCTGTAGTAGCGTCAAAAGATTCTGTTACACTTGAAGTACCTGAATATTGATAATTTGGCCATCCAGATGCTGTTGAAGTTGTAGCTTCTATGGTAGCAGGAAGATTAATAACACTTTCTGTATACTCCACATCAAAACTCATATTAGTATAACCAGGCAACGATGTTAAAGCGTCAATGTTAAGTGTTAATACATCACCAAGTCTCCTTACTAGTACGGGAATTGGAAATCTAGCCTCATCAGGTGTTCCTGCCCAAATACCAAGATAACTTGGTGTTGAGATTTCATCACCCTCAACCGCGGTTAAAACAACTTTCATCGGAAGAACAGGGCAATAAGTTATATATACAGGTTGTGTTGATGAAAACCAAACAGTTGTACTTCCGTCCCAATCAAGTTGAGCTGCAGATCCAGGAAAAAACTCACTACCATCAATACGCGAATAAACACTTGCGCCATGCTTTATGTCATAAGCATCAAATAAGTAGCCTCCTATATCAGGAGCACTTTTCAAAAAAACATCGGTATCACTTGGAATGAACTCACCAGAAACAACACTTGCGAATTGCTTTGGCATAACATTATCCTCTTTATTGCAAGCAACAAAAGCTACTGCCATAATAATGGCAACTGTAAAAATTAATGATATTTTTTTCATGATATTAATTATTTGTTAATCCACACAATATTGTTTGGATTATTCTAGATTCCATTATTTAATGGAGTACAAAATAATCCAAACAAAATTTGCTAATAAAGATTAAAAAATATTATTGTTAATGTTCTATGTTGATTAAATAAATTATCTTTTTTAAAAACTGTTTATTTAATTTCTAATATAATATCAAAATATCTAATTATGCACTCGTCCATGTTATAGTTGACACTACGAAGTACAAATATGAAGAATTATAAAAGAAGAATGTGGGAATTAGATATAGGACTGAAAATACCCCAAAAAAATGATAATATAAACAGATTTAAAGAATTAATTAATAAGTCTGTCGATATTATGCAAAACAAAGCTGAAAGTGAACTTAATCCTCAAAGATGCCATTTGT
>JAQICS010000052.1 GCA_027858435.1 Patescibacteria group bacterium
AATTTATTCTTTTCTTCATTTCTAGCTTCATTTAATTTGCTTAATCTTTCATTTATTTCATTAATATATTTATCAATAGTTTCAATTTTATTTTTTAATTCTTTCTCTTCTTTTTTAATTGTTTCTGCGTCAAATTTAATTTGGCTTTTTTTTAATTTTTCTTCAATGTCTTTAATTTCATCAACTGTAGATGATTTTTTGTTTTCAAGTAGTTTTAATCTTTCAAGTCTTGATGATTCTTCTATTTTCCAATTTTGGAGTTTTTCTTCTTGTTCTCTTAATTGTTTAACAACTTCATCTTTATTTATTTTTTGTTTAAGTTCAATAATTTTATTAGAAATTTCTTTAATTTCTTTTTTAGACTCTCTAATATTTTCTTCTAATTCGTCTTTATTAAAACTAGTATAAGCTTGGTTTAAATCAGATCTGACATCATTTAAGAAATTATTTATTTCCCTCTTTTTTTCTAAGAGAGTCTTTTCTTTTTCATTAATTCGCTCAAGTCTTAGATTTTCTTCGTTTAATTTAGAATTAAGGTTTTGTTTTTCTTCAGTTAATTTTATTATTCTTTCTTGAACACTTCTTAGTTCTTCAAGTTCTTCTAAATTTTCACCAGCTATTAATGCTTTAATCTTTATTCTAAAGTCTTCTTTAGCTTCAGCTACTAATTTTTTAACTTTTGAGATATCATTTTCTTTGCTAATTTCGTCTAATCTATCTAAAAATTCATCAATTAAGCTTTCTATTTCTTCTTTACTATTTAATTCATTTTCTTCACTTTCAATTCTTTTTTTAATTTCACCTAAGCCAGTATTTAATTTATTAACCTCTAAGTTGATTTTGTTAATTTTCTCTTCTAGTTCTTTTTTTAGTTTTAAATCTTTTTGCTCGTTTATTTCTTTTACCGCAATTTCTATTGAGTTTATAATCTTTAAATAATTTTCTTCTTTTTCTTTTAATTTTGAAATATCAAATCTTTTTTGAATTTCTAAATTAGCTTCAATTATGGTTTGAGCTTTAGCAATTTTTCTTTCTTCTTCTTCTTGCTTGTTTTTCAAAATATTTATTTCTTTGAAAATATTATTATTATCTCTTAATTTAGCATTTAAATCATTTATATTTTGTAATATATATGATTGTTCTTGAGATTTTTTACTATTTTCTAAAGATTGAATCTCTAATTTATTATTTTCTAACTCTTTTTGTAATTGACTTTGTTTATTGCTTAACCAAGACACATCATATTGTCCTTGAGCTTCTAGTTTAGCCTCCATTTCTGCTTGAATTTTAGCAATTTGTTTTAAAATGCTATTTTTCTGGTTTTCTTTTTCTTTTAATTTTGGTTCTAGTTCGTTAATTAGATTAAAATTATTGGTAGTTCTGAGTTTGTTTAACTCTTCATTTAATTTATCTAATTTGTTTTCTTTTTCAATTTTTTCTTTTTCAATTTTTAAATATTCATTATTTGCCAAATTAAATTTACTATCAATATCATGCCATAGAATACTAAAGTAGTTTGTTTGATTATCTTTTAACTCTATTTCAAGATCTTCACGTTTTTTTAGTTTTTCAACTTGTCTAGTCAAACTTCTAAGTCTAGGTTTAACCTCAGTTAAAAGCATATCAACTTGCTGTAGGTTTTCGTAGCTATTTTCTAACTTATTTATAGCTGAATCTCTTTTTATTTGAAATTGCTTAATACCAGTTGCTTCATCAAAAAAGTCTTTTCTCTCTGAAGCAGATGCAGTTAAAAAGTTTTCCACCATTCCTTGCCCGATAACGCTGTATGTTTTTTGTCCAAATTTAGCTTTAGCTAAAAGCATTTGAATATCAGAAAGACGAGATCTGTTGCCATTAATTAAATATTCGCTATCTCCATTTCTATACAATCTTCTGGTAATGGAAATTTCGTCACAATCTTTAATAATACTATTTAATTTATCATCATTCTCTTTATCTTCCTCACTTTTATCATCGCTTGCTTTAATATTAGTGTTAATTATTTTTTCTTGATTGTTTAGAATAAGAGAGACTTCGGCCATTCCGAGTCTAGCCTTTTTATCAGAACCAGAAAAAATAACGTCTTCACCTTTTTTACCCCTAAGTGTTTTAGCGCTTTGTTCACCTAAAACCCAGCGAATTGCATCAGCAACATTCGACTTTCCAGAACCATTTGGTCCGACAATAGCTGTTAATCCTCTTTTCTCGTTTTCAAGTATTCCTGAGAAGATAAGTTTGTTTTTGCTTGCAAATGATTTAAAACCATTAATTTCTAATTTTTCTAAATACATATATGTGTGTAAATTTTCTTTCTTTGCCTTTTAAGATATTAATATGATAAACTTTTATTGTAAAAATGACAAATATATTTTAAAAAATTTAGATATGATTATTTCTTTTAGTGGAGCCGCTGGCTCTGGAAAAAGCACAATTGCTGAAAAGCTAGCTAATGATTTAGATTGGCCACGCTACTACATTGGTGGGATAAGGAGAATGAAAGCAGCTGAGAGAGGGTTAACTCTAGCTGAATATAATAAGCTTGGTGAAAAAGATTCTTCAACGGATATAGAAGTTGATAACTACCAAAAAGAATTAGGCGAAAATGAAGATAATTTTATTATTGAGGGAAGAACCTCTTGGTATTTTATCCCTCATTCTTTAAAAATATATCTTGATGTTAGTTCTAAAGAAGGCGCTAGACGTGTTCACCTTCAATTACAGAAAAATAAGGAAAATAATAGAAATGAGGATGATAATTTAGATACTTTTGAGAATGTTTTAAATAGTATGGAGAAAAGAAAGGAAAGTGACAGAGAAAGATACAAAAAATACTATAATTTTGACGCATATAATCTAGATCATTATGATTTTGTTTTAGATACGACAAATTTAAACGAAAAAGAGGTATATAGGAGAATAAAAGAGTTTGCATTAAAACATCTTGACAAGTCTAAAAAATAATTATAGTATTAGACAAGATTTGATACCGCTATTTTTAGCTGGTAGTTTATAATTAAAAAATTGTTAAATATATGGTTGAGACTAAAATGGAACTAAAACCAGGAATGACTGTCCGGGTTCACCAAAAAATTAAAGAATTAAATTCTAAAGGAGAAGAAAAAGAAAGAATTCAGTATTTTGAAGGTATTATTATTGCTAGAAAACACAATAATGAAATTGGATCTACTATTACTGTTAGAAAAAATTCTGAAGGTGTTGGTGTTGAAAAAATCTTCCCGCTTAATCTTCCAACAATTACTAAGATTGAAATAAAGAAACAAGCCCTTGTTAGAAGAGCTAAGTTGTATTTTTTACGTGGTAAATATAAAAAGAGATTAAAGGAAAAAACTATTAAATAAAGCTTGCCGGGCGGATGGTGAAATTGGTAGACACGCAAGCTTGAGGGGCTTGTGGCCGCAAGGCCGTGGAGGTTCAAGTCCTCTTTCGCCCACCATCTTTCCTAAAAGTTTTATATATAGGGCGCATAGCTCAGCTGGTTAGAGCACTTCGTTTACACCGAAGGGGTCCAGGGTTCGATTCCTTGTGCGCCCACCCATTATAGGAAACAGTTCGTTTGAACTGTTTTTTTGTTTGAAGTTAAACATTTTTCTTGTTACCATTAAAAAATAAAATAAATATATTCATATATGAGTAATGATAAATTGTTAGCACCAGGATTTTTAGGTTTGAGTTATAAAAATAATAAGGTTTATTATTGTCTGTTAATTAACAATAAAAAAATTGAAGGTTTTATATCGTCAAATTCAAAAAATTATCATAAAGAATTAATTTCTTTGGTTAAAAAAATAGCTAAAGATAATAAGGTTAAAATATACTCAACTAGTTTTGTAAATTTTTCTGATTTCGAAAAGATAGGGACAAAGTTTTGGTTGAATTTAGATATAGTTCCCGTTTTAAGTAATAAATTAAATAAAAGTGGTAAAAATGAGGCTAAATCTGCTAGTTTAAAAGCTAAATCTATTTTTAATAAAGATTTAACACCTAAACATGAATTTAATCAGTATAATATAGTTAAAGAAATATTTTTAAGTGATCTAGATTCTTATAAAAAAATAGCCAAACCTGAAGACTGGGATAAAATAATAAATATTACTAAGGAAGTAAAAGATAAGAATATAAATATTCTCTTTATTAACTCCACTGCCGCTGGTGGAGGAGTTTCTTTAATGAGACATGCGTTAATAAGATTTAGTTCTTTGCTTAAACTTAATTTAAAGTGGCATGTTTTAGAAGCAAATCCTGAAGTGTTTAATATTACAAAGAAAAAAATACATAATGTTTTACACGGAATTGCGTCTCCAGATATATTTTTAACTAAACAAGATAAGGCAAAATATAATAAATGGATAAAAGGTAATTTTAAAAATATATCTAAATTATTAAAAGATATTAACGTGGTGATAATAGATGATCCTCAGCCATCAGGATTAATCCCGTTGATTAAGAAACAATATCCACATATAAAAATACTATATAGATCACATATTCAAATATGTTCTAAGTTAATTAATAATAATGTAGAACAAAATAGAAATACTTGGGATTTTGTGTGGAACAACGTTAAACAAACAGATTTGTTTATCTCTCATCCAATTAAAAAATTTGTTCCAAAAGATGTAGACAGTGAAAGAGTGGTATATTTTCCAGCTACAACTGATAGATTAGATGGTTTAAATAAAGATATTAATAAACTAAATAAAAAATATTACTATAACTTATTCAATGATATTTTAGAAAGATCTGGTTTTAAAAAACTAGACCTTAAAAGATCATATATTATTCAAGTTGCTAGGTTTGACCCTTCAAAAGGAATACCTGATGTAATTGAGGCCTATAGAAAGTTAAGAAAAAGTTTATTTAAAGGTGGTACAAAATTAAAAGATATTCCACAACTTGTAATAGTGGGAAATGGGGCAACAGATGATCCAGAAAGTATGCCAATATATCAAGAAATTATTCAAAACATAAGTATAGACACGTTTAAGCATGTAAGAGATGATATTAAAATAGCTATACTTCCTTATAATGATCAGTTGTTAAATGTCTTATTAAGTGGAGCAAAAATTTCTTTACAACTTTCTCACAGAGAAGGTTTTGAAGTTAAGGTAACTGAAGCTTTAATGAAGTCTATTCCAGTTATTGCTTATAAAACTGGTGGAATTCCTTTACAAATAAAAGATGGAGAGAATGGATATTTAATTAAAAAAGGTAGAACTAAAGAGGTGGCAAAAAAAATAGAGTTGTTGTTAAATGATAAGAATTTATATAAACAAATTAGTCTTAATGCCAAAAACAATATTAATGATGATTATTTAACAATTAATAGTCTATATCGTTGGTTATTTTTTTCTTTATTGCTTCAAAATAAAGCAATAGATACTAAAAATAAAAATTTTAGAGATATTGAAAATAAATATATAGAATCACTAGACTTTTATAATTAAACATTGTATTGTAATTTTTCAATTAGTTCTTTATTAACAACAAAAAAAAGACCAATGAGAGAAAGAAAGACCAGTCTGCCAAGTTCCTTTATTGAAAGTCAAAAAGAAATTATTATTTTTAGACTTTCTAAATATAAAGATAGAAAGAGAATAGAAGACGAACTTAAGGCGCGAGATGTTTCTGAATATACATTGTATAAACAGAAAGAAGTGGTTCCTCACTTAAAAAGAATTCTCAGAGTTATTGAGGAAACCCCTCAGTCTTACGGTGTTTGTATTTCATGTGGAGGTGATATTGAAATATCACATTTAAAACTGATTCCAACTGCACTTTTGTGTAAAGCTTGTATGTAAAACAAAAAAACAAAAACCGCTTACCTTGAGCGGTTTTATTTAAATAAAAATGTAAAAAAGTTAGTATTCAGCTATTGACAAAATTTAAATATTAATGTAAACTTATTTGAACAACTTAAAACGTAATAAATGGAAAAAATCACTAAAAATTTGATAGCAATTTTAAAGGAAGAGTTAACTACCGTAATGAATGCTTATGAAAGAAATCGCTTGGAAATTAAAAAAGCTGCTGAAAATGGTTTTAATATCTCTGCTGCCTTGGAAGAAGAAAAAATATGGGAAGCTAAAATTAAGTCTATAAAGGATTTAATAAAAAATAAACAAGCAGTTCCCTTTAAACGAGGAAGTAGAAGTGTAGTTTTAGGAAGCCAGGTTACTACGAATTCTCATGGTAAAAGAAGAACTTTTATTATTGACGGAGTAGGTTATCAAAATAAATTGTTAACCATTATAAGTTGTGAAAGTCCCGTGGGCAGTGCTTTAATGGGAAAAAAAATTACTGATCTTGTAAAAGTTAAGGGTCAGTTAATCAAAATTGAAAGCATTTGTGATGCGTGGTAGTAATTAAAAAAATGGTCGTTCTTTTTGAACGACTTTTTATTTATAAATAAATTAGTTATAATAAATATATAAACATAAGATTAATATATGTCATTTGAATTTAATTATTTAAAAGAAAAAACAGAAAAATCTTTGGATAGCAAAAAATCACCAGAAAAAAAAGATGAAAATTATGAGCTATTAGTGGATTCAATAATGCAGTTTCAAAGAATGAGACAGAGTAATAGTTTAGAAAACCAAACATTTGTTGAGGATGTTGAAAAAAAAGTTTTTGAATTAAGTGGTTCAGCAAGAATTAATATTTTTGAAAAAATTATGGAATTGAAAAAAGAAAATAAAGAAGACTGGAAAGATGTAGACTTGTGGGAAGAAGGTATTAATAATTCAATTTATGAAAATAATTATAGCGATGAAACATTATTAATAGATGTAGATGAAAATACATTAGCCAATTTATTAAAACCACTAAATAAAGAATTAAGAGAAAATATTTATGTGACGAGAGATAAAAAGACTATAGGTGATATAATAAAAATTTCAGAAAAAAGAGCAGAGGAAGATAAAATTGTTTATCATGTAAGCCCTTATGAATTAAATGATTCAGTTAAACCAGGCAAGGGAGAGGAATATATTTACTTTAGTTCAGATATAGAAAAATTGTTTAATTTAAATGAAGCAAAATATATTTATGCTTTTAGAATAAATAATAAATTGTTAAATAATTCTAAGTATTGTACTGCTGAATGTTTTCACAGGTTAAGGAATGTAGATTCAAATAATTTTTTTATTGATGATTCGATTAAAATATTTGATGAGAAAGATCCTTCATATAGAAAACAAGTTTTAGACAGTCTAGGAGCAAAATTTTATAAAGATTATTTATCAAATAATAGCCACGGTGAAGAAGCTATGAAAAACTTTTCTGATGATAGGTTTGCTGTATAAATAAAAAAAAGACTCTATCATTAGAGATTAGAGTCTTGTTCTATTTTGTTTTTTGTAATAAGAGCTAGGTTACAAAAACCTAATTCTTTTTCTTTTAATAAAGTTTTTTTGAAAAAAATAAACTTTTCAATTCCGTTTTTTGAGTTGTAAATGTCGTTTACGGCATTAAAGATACTTTCTTCTCTAAACTCTGGTTTAACAATAAATGTTCTTGAAATTTCATGTAAAGATATTAAATGGAAAAATCCACTTTTACCTTTAATTTCTTTGCTTTTTTTGGGTTCAATTTTGTCAATGGAATCTACAAACTCCATAATTAAGATAAAAACATTTTTTGCATTTTCTCCAAATACCATAACAATATTTTTTTTGTTTATAAAGAACAACTTTAAAATAGCCAGTTAATATTAACATTTATTTTTATAAATGTCAATAGTAATTTATAATTCATTTCAAAATTTTATATTTATTTATAAATAAACATTGCAAAATAATTAAGTATCCTGTTATACTCAGGGAATAATAAGAAAATAAATATATGCCATTATCAATAGGAATAGTTGGTTTGCCTAATGTTGGTAAATCAAGCTTGTTTAACATTTTAACTAAAACCACTGTTGAGTCAGCTAATTATCCATTTTGTACAATAGATCCTAATGTAGGGGTTGTGAAAGTCCCTGATGAAAGACTAGAAAAGTTAGCCGAAGTATCTAAGCCGGAAAAAATATTACCAACTACAATTGAGTTTGTTGATATTGCCGGTTTAGTTTCAGGAGCCTCTAAAGGTGAAGGACTGGGTAACAAGTTTTTAGCAAACATTAGAGAATGTGACGCGATTTGTGAAGTAGTTCGTGATTTTAAAGATGATAATATAATTCATGTTACTGGAAAGGTTGATCCAAAAGAAGACAAAGAAACAATTAGTATGGAACTAATTTTTGCTGATCTTGCAACAGTTGAAAAAAGATTAGAAAAAACCAAAAAAGAATCAAAAAGTGGTGATAAAGAAATAAAAGCGCAACTTTTGGTTTTAGAAAAACTATATGAGTCTTTAGCAGATGGAGTAGCTGTAAGAGACATGAACTTTAATGATGAAGAGCTTGTGTTTGTTAAAACTCTTAATTTGTTAACAATTAAACCAATAATATATCTTTTAAATGTTGATGAAAATCATGATGGTAGTGATTTTTTTGGAGTATCAGATCCAGTTATAAAGATTAATGTAAAAACTGAAGAAGAAATAGCTTCTCTTTCTGAGGAAGAACAAAAAGAGTTTATAAAAGAATTAGGTTTAGAAGAAAGTGGTTTAAATAAGTTAATTAGAATTGCTTATAAAACACTTGGTCTTGATACTTTCTTTACTACCGGAAAAGATGAAACAAAAGCTTGGACAATTAAAAAAGGAACTAAGGCACCAGAGGCAGCTGGAGAAATACATACTGATTTTATTAAAGGATTTGTTAGAGCTGAGGTTATATCTTGGGATAAATTCGTGGAAATGGAAGGAGAGGCTAAGGCTAAGGAAAAAGGAATGGTTAGAATTGAGGGAAAGAATTATGTTGTTCAAGATGGTGATGTTTGTAATTTCTTAATAAATAAGTAAAACGTATTTTGGTTCTAAATTTTAATGATAAAGTTTAATTAAAAATATAAATATAAATAAAAAAGCGGATAACTATAAAAT
>JAQICS010000060.1 GCA_027858435.1 Patescibacteria group bacterium
ATTGAACTCTTAGTTGTAATCGCCATTATTGGTTTACTTGCAACTCTTTCAATTATTGCCTTAAATTCTGCTCAAGCTAAAGCTAGAGATGTAAAAAGAATGTCTGATGTAAGAGAAATTAGAACTGCTCTAGAAATGTACTTTGCTTCAGAAAATGCTTATCCAGCTTCAACTACCCCTGGAGTAGCAATACAAGACTCTGGTGGTGCAGTATTTATGAGATCATATCCAACTCCTCCATCACCAGCTGATGGTGGTTGTGATCAAGATACTCAAAACAATGCATACACCTATACTCTTGATAGTAACCAATCATATAGTGTTGAATTCTGCCTTGGTTCAAATGTAAATGAAGTAACTGCAGGAGCTCGTCAAATGACCCCAGCTGGTATATACTAGTATAGAGTATAGAGAAAAGAAATTTGTTAAAACTTATTTACACAAAAAGACTCTGATTATCAGAGTCTTTTTTGTTGAATAATATTTAATTTACCGATATAATCAAGAATATGAATAATGATTTAAACAATTTAAAAGTATTAAAGGTATTACACAATGAAGAACTAAGTATCTCCTGTGATAGCTTTGTTATTAAAAACAGTGATTTAGGAGGAGAATTATTATCTTCCAGTATCTGGAGCCGAGTTTTAGATTTAGATAATAGTAGTTATGAAAGATTATGTGTAAAAAACGAAAAAGGAGATATCTTGTTATGTGGAATTTTTGAATATCAAAAAATACTTTTTTGGCAATATGCATATTCTCCCCGGGGACCAATATTTAATAACAGCTTAGATGATAAGGAGAAGGTGGTTGTCTTTGACTTTTTTGTAAACGAATTAAAGAAAAAAAACAAGGATTTAGTATTCTATCGCTTTGAACCTTTTTTTGGTTTTAGAAATTTATACAATTTAAATTCTAAGAAAAACGTTTTAAATGTTAAAGATATTCAACCTCAGAAAACCCTTTGTCTTGATCTTAGAAAATCAGAAGATGAACTATTAAGCTCAATGCATCAAAAGACTAGATATAATATTAGGCTGGCTAAGAGAAAAGGAGTAGAAGTGTTTGAAGTAAAAGACAAAGAAATATACTTCAATTATTTCTGGAGATTAATGCAAAAGACTGGTATAAGGGATTCTTTTGGAATTCATAGTCGCAGTCATTATTTAAATATATTAATGGCTGATGATAATTTTAAATTGTATTTAGCAAAATATGATGACAATATTATAGCTGCTGGCATATTTTCTAATTTTGGAAAAAGAGTAACATACTTACATGGTGCCAGTGATAATAGTTTTCGGAAGTTAATGGCCCCTCATTTTTTACAGTTTAAAGTAATTCAAGAGGCTAAAAAAGATGGTTTTTTGTATTACGATTTCTACGGAATAGATGAAAAAAAATGGCCAGGCGTAACTAGATTTAAAAAAGGTTTTTCTGGTTTTGAGTTTGAATACGGGGGAACTTGTGAATACGTTTTTTCTAAAACTTACTACAAACTTTACCAATTACTTAAAAAATTTAAGTCTTTAATTAAGTAATAAAAATAAAATTAGTTATCATGATTGAAGTTAATAATAAAACACAATATAAGTTTTGTAGACGAAGATTAAAAAGATTGTTTATTTCTTTTTGTGAAATGTTTTCATTAAATGATGGAGAAGTATCCCTAGTTGTAATTGGTGATAAACGAATGAAAGATTTAAATAAACAACATAGAAAGCTTGATAAAACTACTGACGTTTTAACCTTTCCTTTATCAGAGAAAGGTTTAAAGTATTTAAAACACAACTATTTTTGGGGAGAAATTTTTATTAACATTTCTGAGATAAAAAGAATAGCTAAGTATGATGAAATGTTTAAAGAGATAAACATGAAAACATCTCATTCAAAAACTAGACAAAATTATCTATTCTATTTCTTAATTGCCCATGGATTATTACATATTACTGGATACACTGATGAGACAGAAAAACAGCGTTTGCAAATGCTTAAAATAGGTAAAGAGCTGCTTGAGAAAGCAGATATAAAATAAAGACTGAACAAGAGTCTTTTTTTATGATATAATTTTAATATCGATCATCTTATAGATTTATGCTTTTATGTATAAAAATAAATTAAAAAATATAAATAAAAATAATAGAAAAAAGATATTTATTTTTTTGTCTGTCTTTTTATTTTTATTACTATTATTTCCTCAACTCCTTCAAGCCGAATCAAAAGTGCATGGAAAGGCGTGGTGGGGTGAAGCTTTAGGTTATTTATATTTTGATTGTACTGAATATCAACTATCTAGTATTTTAGATGAGCCAGGAAATTTTAATGATTTTCCTCTTCCTCGTGGTTTTCATTTTGATAGTGAAGTTTGCGCCATTGATCAACATGTAAACATTGATGACAATAATAATTTCTATGGCTCAGCTTTTAATTTTGTTAAAGGTTTGGTTAATTTCGGTGGAAGTACTACACCTGTATCAGTACCTGATTATAATTTTAATGTTAATTGCCCAAATTTATGTGACGCGACAAATAACTGTTCTGCTTGCTATAATCCAGAAACTCAAAGAGTGTATGGCTGGGCTCAAGTAGCTGACACATCTCAAGAGTTAATTAGACTTGATTCATATATTGATACTTCAGAAAATATGTTGCAAATTAAAAATTGGAATATGGCTAGCAGTACTGAAACTTTTTATTCCGATTTAGCACCCGGGGATTTTGTTGGTCATTCTTCAAGTACTGTAGGTGGATTTAGAGCGCCACTTAGTTTTAATTGTAAAAGTGAAAATAAAGATAATTTAAATACTGCCTGTAGTGAAAGAGACTATTATGTCTATATTGAAAACCCTCAAGTAGGTAGTATGAGTGCACCTAATTGGTCATTTGAGGATGCTTGTAATCCAGGTAGAGCCAGAGGAGCTAGTTTAAGATGGGAATTAAGTAGTGGATGGCATGATGGTTTTGAAGTGGTAGTAATGGATAATCTAAGTACTACGGTTTCAACTTCAACTATTTCAAGTGATGTTATTTGTTATAGTGGAGTGGAAGATAGTATTGCTAATCAATATAGTATTCCTAATACCATTGACGAGAAGTGTAAAAACTATTCAGACTTAGACTATAATACTAGCTATACTTGGTTTTTAAGACTTAGATATTTTAATGGTGAGGAAGTAGAGTGGACAGACTGGTATCAATTTGGAGTAAATGACGGTCATTTAGGGGCTGAGTTTGATGAAGATAATAGCTATTATGCTCTAAAAGATGGTGATAAAAAAACTTTTGCTACCTACCTACACGAATTTCCAGTTCCATATTTCACTTGGTCACCTGAGAAAGTTGAAATAGGTGCTGATGAGCCAACAATCTTTACTGCCCTTGATCCGACGACTCAGAAATCAGTTGCTTATTCAACAGCTAGTCCAAATACTCCAGTTGCCTGTGATGAATATATGAGTTGTGGCTATAATTGGTCAAGTTCTGATCTTGGGGCAGTGATTGATAATCCGTCCGTTGCCTCAACTGGTATTACTTTTTGGACCTCTGGTGATACTAGTGTTAATTTAAGAATATCTGATAGCGATGGATACTATTGTACTAAATCTAGATTAATTGAAAATATAAACTATGACTTACCAATTTGGCGCGAAGTTAAAGCAGAATAATAATTATGAAAATCAAAAATAACAAAACAGCCTTTACCCTTATTGAAATGTTAGTTTCGATTTCTTTAATTATGATAATGACCGTCATCTTTATCGTTAACTATCGCTCTGCTAATAAAAGGACTGATTTAATTATGACTGCCCAAACCATGGTGGCTGATATTCATATGGCACAAAACAACGCCTTGGGTTTGGTTAAGTATGGGGCGGTAGGAGTGCCAGCTGGTGGTTGGGGGATAAGTATTGATACTAGTGGGGATTACGTAATCTTTGCTGATTTAAATGCACCAGAAACTATTGATTATAAAGAATATAATTCAACGAGTGAAGGAGAAAGAGATAATGGAGCTAGATATAATTCAATCTCAAATGATTTAGAAATTGAATCATTAACTTTTTCAGATGGTATCGCCACTACTACTGCTTCAACGGCTAATGTAACTTTTTTACCACCAGATCCGAAAACAAATATATATAATCCACAAAATGAATATGATTATACTTCATTGGAGATTAAGATAAAGGAGAAGGAAAGTGGTAAAACAAAAACTGTTAAGGTTAACTTTTTAGGTTTAGTTGAGGTTATTGATTAAATATGAATATTTTAGATATAAAACTAAAAAAGAATAGAATAGAAAAAGATCAACAAAAAAAGGCTAAGTCAGGAAAGGTAAAAGAATTTAAACTAAAATCTGGCTTTACCTTAATTGAAATAATTGTTGTTCTTTTTATCATCTCTCTAGCTCTTTTAGGTATTCTGTCTTTAATCACACAAAGTATTAGAGCCCAGAATTATAATAAAAAGGTAATAATTGCTAATCAATTAAGTCAAGAAGGAATAGAACTTATCAGAAGAGTTAGAGATAATAATTGGAACAATGGTGATCCTTTTTATACTAACTTAGCCGAGGCTATTGAAGAAAGAAAAACTTACATCATGGACTATGATGATAGTTTGCCCACTACATTAGTTAGTGCTGATGATTCAAAATTACAAGTTAATGATAGTGGTTTTTTTATTCATAATATTATCTATGAAGATAGTGCATATTCTCGGGAAATTGAAGTAGAGTTAATTGATAATTACCGTCTACGAGTTATATCATCTGTGTATTGGACTAGTATGGGAGGGGAACAAGACTACCAAATAGAAGCCCTGCTTTATAATTGGTATTAATTAAAGTAGATTTAATTAAATAGTTTAAAAAATTAAAAGTAATTAAATAATGAAAGTAATTAAATTAAACAAATTTAAAAAAGCTTTTTCTTTAATAGAAGTTATGGTTTCCGTAGCTATCTTTTCAGTTATTATTTTAATTACTTCACAAATATTTTCTCTAACGGTTAATGCTCAGAGAAATGCTATCGCTAGTCAAAACGTGCAAGAAAGTTTGAAATACTTTTTAGAAGTAGTCGCTAAGGAAATTAGAATGGCTCTTCCAGACGATAGTGGTGTGTGTGGAGTTGTTCCCGGTGAAATATATGATTTGACCGAAGGAGAAACTGGCGATACCTTAAAGTTTAAAAACTATGAAGGTGAATGTGTAATCTATACTATTGACGTAGATGATGGTGTAACTAGGTTTCAGATTGTAAGAGATGGAAACACTGGCTATATCTCTCCTTTTGAAATTGAAATTAATCATCTTGATTTTGAACTAGACTCCGATCTTCTTAAACAAGCTTTAGTTACAGTTAACATTGAAGCAGAGGCTCTAAATTTAAAAGACTCAAAATCACAGATGACTATTCAAACTAGTGTTAGTTCTAGATATTATAAATAGCAACTATGGATAACAAAAAAAGAAAAAAAATAAACAAGGATATTATTAATAATTACTTTAGTCAGTTGATTAATAGAAAAAAGTTAAAAGGAAACACTCTTCTTCTAACTATGTTTATCATGGCGGGAATGATAATTGTGGCTAGCAGTGGATCATACTTAGCTCTTTTAGCAATTAGAGCGGGCAGTGTTCAGTCTCAATCAACTAAAGCCTATTTCTTAGCTGAATCAGGTGCAGAAAGATTATTATATGAAATAAGAAAAGGTACATACTCACCAGAACTTGAACCAGATCCTGACGTGATTTTGTTTGAAAATCTCAGTGAAGATTTTGAAATGGGAGGAGGTTACAAAGTTTTTCATATTGCTCACTATGAGATGCTGTGGCGAAGTGCTGGTGAATTTGAAAATACAAAAAGAGGAGTAGAGATTGAAATATAGTTTCTTTATATTTAAAATGTATAAAAAACAAAAAAAACAAAAAATTAGTTGAGTAGTAATCAAAATAATGATATAATTTAATTAGTTAAAAAGATATAAATTTAAATACTATTTTAGTATTTTTTTACCCATAATTACCGATGATTCTTGGGAATAATAAAAATAAAAATAAGTTTTGTATATCCGCAATTATTATAGTGGCGGTCTTTTTGTTTTCAATTCAAACAACTAAAGCTCAAGTAATTGAACAAGATTTCATTGATACTTTTTCAAAAGAACAAAGTGGAACACTTCTATATACAGACTGGAATACATTGCTTGGTTTTAGTACTACTACTAATTCTGTCATTGAAAGTGCAGGACCAAGGGGCTTCTTTTTAAGCACCCTATACCCCTCAATGACTAAAGGCCAGTTAGGAATTAATGCTGTACCAGGAGTAGATACTGGAGGGACTAGTTTGAAGATTCGTTCCTTTGGGGGAAACATATTAGAACTATTTGATAATGCTGGTATAAATGTCTTAAGGGTTTTAAACGATGGAAAAGTCGGTATTGGGGTGGAGACTCCAGAGGCGAAGTTACACATACAAGGCTCTTGGGCAAACACAAGAATTGATGGTGATAATATTGTGATAAGAAAACCAAATTATACGGGTAATTGGGCAAAAAATTTAATGAGATTCCAAGAATATACCGGAACAGATTATTTTTCACTTGGAGCTTATGGAACAGATAATGCTCTTAATTTTGGCTACATTGGAGAAAGTTATAATGATACATGGATGAGGTTTTACCCAGGAAGTATGGATGTAGTTTTTGATCAAGGCAACGTCGGCATCGGTGTAACTAATCCTACATCTTCTCTTGAAGTTATTGGACACGTTAGAAATGGCACTGAATCATATACAGGAAATGGTTATGAGTTAGTAAATGTTAATTATCTTGACTCAGCATTACTTGATGCTACCTCATCACTAAGTTTATTCTGGGAAGGTAGTATTGATGGAGATATATATAGTTTAAATAATGGTAATATTGGTATTGGCGTGCTCAGTCCTAGTGCTAAATTACAAATTAATCCTGAGACAGACATAGAAGGATTAAGAATAATATCAAGCAACTTCTCACCGTTAATTATTAGAAACAATGCTGATGATAGTGATTTAATGAGAGTTAATCAAGAGGGAAAAGTTGAAATAGCTTCATCTCTTAAAATAGCTAACACTAGTGATGCCTGTGACTCTTCATTAACCGGCACATTTAAGTATGACGAGGTATCTGGTCAGTCATATATGTGCGATGGTATACGTTGGATTAATCAAAGAGATTGTGGAATAGCTACCGATGAAGATAGTAATACTTATGGTACTATCCAGATTGGTGGTCAATGTTGGATGGCTGAAAATATTAATGTTGGTACCATGTTAGCCAGTGCTGCCACGGAGCCAAATACAACAGATAGGACAATAGAGAAGTGGTGTTATGGTGATAGTTTAACTAACTGTGAATCTCAAGGAGGTTTATATAACTGGAATGAAGCTATGCGTGGTTCAACCGTATCTGGTGCTCAGGGTATATGTCCAACTGGTTGGCATATACCAACTGACGCGGAAATAAATACATTAGAAAAAACTGTTGTTGGAGTAATAGATAGTCCTAATTCTCAATATCCCTGCTCTCTTTCTGAAACAGGTTGGCGAAGGTGTGCTGATGATAGTGGAGATGATGTTGGTGGCACTTATGGAGCAGGAAATGCTTTAAGACAAGTAGGATTAGGTACAGGAGTAGGAAGCGGAACTGACTTAGTGGGTTGGAGCGGTAATCTACCCGGCTACCGCTATGCTAATGATTCTTACGGCAATCGTGGTGTCAGCCTGATCCTCTGGTCTAGTTCTGTGTCTTCTTCTACTAATGCTTGGAGACGGCTCTTTTACTACTCTCGGTCTACTGTCTACCGTGGCACTAACGGTAAGGGGTACGGCTTTAGTGTTCGTTGCTTACTAGACTGATTATGGCTTTAACCATTTGTCCGGTTAGGACAAAGGGTTAAATAATGTACTAATCACCCTCTTCCGACTGTGGAGGAAGAGGGTTTTAAATTTTAAATATTATGAAATCTCAAGACCCACCAATTTATCGAGCTTCTTATGAACTATCTTTAGCCATACTTCGCTATGCTCAAGATTTACCGGAAAAATATCAAAAAAGCTTTGCTCTAATTTTAGAAAACAAGTTAATTGAAATGCAGGATTTAATTTATCGAATTAATGAAAGTGAGAATAAATCTGAAGCAATATATCAAGTTCTTGGCAAAGCTTATTTTATTCGTATGGCTATTCGTTTATTCTTAGATCTTAGAATAATGAAAACTGAGACAAACATGATCTTTAATTTAAAAATTGAAGATCTCATTTCTCAACTTAGCTCTTGGAGAAAATCATTAAAAGAGCTATAATATTATCACCTGCCTTATAGCAGGTGCCATAATCAGCTCCATGACTCGCTTAAATATATATTTAAGACAAAAACAATTTTAAATTCTCGTTGCTCGTGATGTCACAATACCTTTTGAGAGTTTTAAATTTTCAAGAAGTCATTTAAAAACCCGGCAACCGCAATACTAATGATTCTTACAACAATCGTGGTATCAACCTGAACCTCTGGTCTAGTTCTGAGTCTTCTTCTACTAATGCTTGGAGACGGAACTTTAACTACTCTCGGTCTACTGTCAACCGTAACACTAACGATAAGGGGAACGGCTTTAGTGTTCGTTGCTTACTAGCACTGGTTATGGAAATTAATATTTAGATTTTATATGGATAAGCTTTTTAAATAGAGCTTGTTTTTTTTATTTTAAAACAGATATGTAGTTTTTTAACATAAATATTGTTTCTGCTTTGAGGTGTTTTTTTATTCCTGTCTTTTTCTTTTTCACTAAAGATTAATTCCCCCAAGCCCTTGTAGTGTTTGATTGTCTTTTTATATATTTCCAATTATTTGTTATCTGGAAGTATGAAATATTCGTACTTCCAGTGCATATTATTTGAATATATTAGTTAATAGTACTCAATTTATTTATTATTAAGCAATAATTAATTAAAACTCTTTTTCAATTTTACTATAATCCTTATTTACTCTAGCTTTTAATACTTTTAGTGCTAATCTGCCTGTTTTGCTTTCCAGATATTTTTTTCTTAGCTTAAAACTATTATAGTTTTTTATCATTCCTAAATATGAATTAATAGTGTTTATGCTTCCTTTATCTTGTGAGGCATTGTTTAAAGCTTTAAAAAAGTTTTTTCTTATTCTTTTTCCTGGATAGATTCGGTATGGTTTAATTATCATTCCCAAGAAAGGTACTCCTTTATTTATCTCTTGAATATATATTTTTTTAGGATGAAGACTAAGCTCAAGTTTATTATGTAAATAGTTATTAATTTTAGGAATTAGGCTTTTTAGGTATTCTTTGTCTTTTGAAACAAAAATCATATCATCTACGTAGCGGCCATAATATTTACACTTTAGTTTTTCTTTAACAAAGTGATCAAATTCATTTAAATATATATTGCCAAATAATTGGGAAGTTAGATTACCAATTGGAAGTCCGGTATTAGCCTTGGCAAAGAACAGGCTTTTATTCTTCGGTAATCCTTCCCAATCTGTTTTTCTTCCCTTAAGGCGACAGTTTTTTCTTGGGTCATTAAATATTATTTTTTTAAGGATATAGAGCAGGGTATTTATTTCCCTCTGTTCGTTTTTATATATTTTGTATATTAACTCTTTATTTAATTTATATAGTTTATTTCTGTTAATGTTCATAAAATAACCGGAAATATCCAATTTCATTACATAACTCTTATCACTAAAGTTTTTAGATGATTGACGAAAGAACTTAGCCACTCTTTTAATACCATAGTCAGTTCCTTTATTTCGGCGACAACTATAGCAATCATTTATCAGAGTTTTGTTATAGAAATAATTTAGTTTATTATATAGAAAATGATGAACTATTCTATCTTTAAAGTCCCCGGCAAATATTTCTCTTTTAACTGGGTTTAATGCCAGAAAAACTAAACTTGGTTTTATTCTATATTTTCTTTTAAAAATTAGTCTTGCTAATTTTAAACAGTTTACTTCTGAGTTTAAACTAAATTGCAAAGTATTTGTCTTCCAATTTTTATGAATCCTAGCTTCATTATATGAATGATAGGTATATACAATTAATTTTTCTAATTTAGACATATTTAATATTTAATTAATGATTACAAATATTTAAAATACCTATTTTTTTATATATTGATGTTATAAATTATTTTTTAAATTTAATAAATATAATATTAAAAACATGAAAAGATAGTTAAAAAACTTAACTATGCTAGTCTAACACACTAAGTTGGATTATAAGTATATTCTGTTTTAAAACACTAGAAAATTCAATTAAGTTTATTAAAAGCTTATATTCTTTACTTAAGATGTGTAGGAAAAGTATAAATTATTTCAATATATTTATTTCCTGTTATATATAATTATTAAATTCCAATCTTAAAATGTTAAAGGAGATGTATTTTTAATTAATTCTATTTAATTATATTTTAATACTAATTAACATTAATATATTTTCTTGAAGATATTTATTTACATTATTTTCTAAAAATAGTATAATGTAGACATATTTGAAAAGAAAAATATCTGTAATGAATAAAAGAAATAATCATAATCTTTTTGCAATAAAAGGCTGTTTAATAAACATCCGATTTTTGCTTATACCAATAATTACTATTGGTATTTTTTTATTAACAAATTCTCCTGTTTTAGCCATTGATGGAATAATGAATGGAAAGAAAATAACAGGTTCAACAGATAATTATCTTTTTTGGTTACAGACTTTAGATGAATCAAGTTCTCCATATTATACAGATAGGTTGTTTGTGGGCAAGGATGGCAACGTCGGGATAGGGATGGCTAGTCCTGGGTATAAATTAGATGTTGCTGGAACAGGATATTTTGCTGATGATTTGGAAATAGCAGATGGTCGTTCATTAAAATGGACAGGTGCATCAAATGATTTTGAAAGAATATTATTAAGTGGAATTGATGATGGAGTTAAAATAGGAACCAATTCAGGTTGGGGATTACGTCTAAGAAGTGGAACTACTGGAACAAGCGGCTATTTATCTTTTGTAAATGACGCTACAGAAGCAATGAGAATAACGGATGGCAACGTCGGCATCGGAACAACTACTCCAGCTACCAAGCTGCATGTTGTAGGGGGAGGTGAGGCTATTGTTAGAAATGATACTATGTCACTTGATGATGACTATGATTTAATTAATAAAGGTTATTTAGATTCGGCTATACCTGACATAATTGCTGGTGCTACTTCTTCTATTGATTATCTTTGGACAGGCAGTTTAACAGGAGACATTAGTAATGCTAATAGTGGCAATATTGGTATTGGAACGGAGACACCGAGTGCAGGATA
>JAQICS010000066.1 GCA_027858435.1 Patescibacteria group bacterium
TCTTTTGATATAGTTTCATTTACCAAATCTTCCACTTCTTTTATCTCTTCTTTTGTCATCTTTTCTGAATGAGAAAAATCAAATCTTAGTCTTTCACTGTTAATATTACTTCCTTTTTGTTCAACATGTTGTCCTAAAACTTTACGAAGAGCAGCTAATAGAAGATGAGCGGTGGTATGTAGCTTAACAGTTTCTTCTGAATCATCAGATAATCCACCTTTAAACTTACCAGCTGAAGCCGTTCTAGACATTTCCTGATGTTTTTTTAATTCGCTATCAAACTCTTTTAAACAATTGTACTTTAAGTCTTCAGGTATATCTTCTCCACCATTTTCCACCCTTATTCTATTTATTTCTTCAAAACTAAGCTCTAATGGAAAACCATAGCTTTGATACAGGTCAAATAAAGTACTAGCATCAAGATTAAAATCTTTTAATTCTTTATCATAATCTAATTTCAGTTTTTCAATTTTTTCAATTCCTTTTTCAATAGTTTTTTCAAACTTTTCTTGTTCTTTGTTGAAATTTAAAATGATAAAGTTTTGGTTTTTTTCAACTTCCTCATATACATCTTTGTAATCTGAAATAACGATTTTAACAATGTCTTCTAACCATAATTCTTTGTTAATTCCAATTTGTTTTCCGTATCTAATCGCTCTTCTGATTAAACGGCGAACAACATAGCCTTGATCAGTATTTGAAGGTGCTATTCCTTTAGGATCACCAATTATCATTACTGCTGCCTTAATATGATCAGCAATTATTCTAATTGACTTCTTTTTTTCTATATCCACTTCCTTGTAATTTAGAGAACTTAATTCTTCAATTTTTGAAATTAAGTTGATAAAAAACTTTCCTAAGTAGTTGTCATCTAAGCCATTTAAAACAGCTGAAATTCTCTCAAGTCCTAAGCCAGTATCTACATTTTTTTGTTCTAACATACTATAGCTTCCATCTTTTTCCTTATTGTATTCCATAAATACATTATTCCAAATCTCAACCCAACTATCATTATCATCATTAAAACTACTTGGTGTTTCTTTTTTATTATCTGACCAATAAAAAATTTCTGTATCTGGTCCACAAGGACCGGTTTCACCAACTGGTGGCCACCAATTATTTTTTTTTGGCAACTTGGCAATTCTTTCAATTGGTAGTCCTTCACTTTCAAATATTTTTTTCCAAATATTATATGACTCATCATCAAATGGAGCATCATCATCACCAGCAAAAACAGAAATGGCGATTCTATTTTTATCTAAATTCAAATATTTTTCACTTGTTAGAAACTCCCAACTAAGAGCAATTGATTCTTCTTTAAAATAGTCTCCCAGTGACCAATTTCCCATCATCTCAAAGAAAGTATGATGAGTACTATCACCAACTTCTTCAATATCACCAGTTCTAATACATTTTTGAACGTCAGTTAATCTGTTTCCAGATGGGTGCTTCTGACCTAAAAGATATGGCACTAGTGGGTGCATGCCAGCGGTTGTGAATAAAACACTAGGGTCATTTTCTGGAATTAAAGAAGCTCCAGATATAATTTTATGATTTCTTTCTTTAAAAAATTCTAAATATTTTTGTCGTAAATCCATATATAAATTTATTTATTGTTATTTTTCTATATTATATTAACTTCCTCCTCTAAATCAAGTCCAAACACATCATTAACCTTATTTTTAATCAATTTTGTTAATTTTATCACATCTCTAGCTTTTGCTTCTCCATGATTTACTAATATCAAAGGTTGTTTTTCATACATTGAAACTGAAGAAAAAGTTTTTCCTTTAAAACCTATTTTCTCAATTAACCAAGCAGCTGGTATTTTAAAAGCTTTTTTTTCTCCTTTAAAAAAAGGTACATCGTCATATTCTTTTAAAATATCTTCAAACTTTTTCTTTGATACTTCTGGGTTTTTAAAGAAAGAACCAACATTAGGCAGTATTGCCGGACTTGGTAGCTTTTTAGTTCTTATACTGTTAATAATGTTTAACATATCAAGTGGCTTAGGGTTTTTTATCCCTTTCTCTTCTAAAACTTTAGAAATTGAGCCATAGTTTGTTTTAACCTTCCCTTCTTTTTTTAAAGACAGGGTAACTGAGAAGATAAAATACTTAGACCTATTTTTTTCTTTCTTAAAAAAGCTATCACGATATCCAAACTGGCAATCTTCTTTTAAAAACACTTTTTCTTTTCATGTTTTTATATTAATAGCTATTAATGATTCAAATACATCTTTTAACTCTACTCCGTAAGCACCAATGTTTTGCACTGGTGCTGCTCCCACTGTTCCATAAATAGAGGCTAAGTTTTCTACACCATATAAATTTAATGATACTAATT
This sequence comes from Patescibacteria group bacterium, assembly GCA_027858435.1. GTDB lineage: Bacteria > Patescibacteriota > Patescibacteriia > Patescibacteriales > UBA12465 > UBA12465. The sequence continues at coordinate 2,347 of JAQICS010000066.1, forward strand.
GTGAGACTAACTTAGGCCAAGGCTCTCCTGAAAAAGCTTCAACTAAAACTTTATTCTTATATTCTTTTTTAACAAACCAACCTTTTATTTCATTTTTAATAACAAGACCTTTAAAGTCATTTTTAAAGAAAGTGTTTGAACCACCTCCTAAGACAAAAACTTCAAGGTCTTTTTCCTTGGCAAATAATAGTGCTTCTTTTAACTCTTCCTTGTCTTTAATTTTTGTAAAATATTTAGCTCTAGCTGGAATTTTAAGGGTCAAAAGATTAGTTAAGTCTTTATTTTTTTCTATATTTAAATTCATACTATTTATCACTTAATTTATTATAGACACGAAAGACATCACCAGCTCCCATTAAAACTACCACATCATTTTCACCTATGTTTTTTCTAAGATACAAACTAACTTTAGAAATAGTTTTAATATTTCTTACCTTCATTTTAATTTTATTCTTTTTGTTTTCTTCTTTAATACTTTCAACTAATTCTAAACTTGAAATTCCACCTTGTTCTTCTCTAGCTGATCCGTAAATATCAAGTATTATTAATTCATTAGTATTTGAAAAACTAGTTACAAAATCAGAAAACAAAGCTTTAGTCCTAGAAAAAGTATGGGGATGAAAAACTGTTATTATATTTTTAGATTTATAAACTGAACTAAGAGCTTGAAGGGTGGCTTTTATTTCAGTTGGGTGATGAGCGTAATCATCAATAATTAAAGCCTTGTTGTACTCTCCTAATTTTTGCAGTCTTCTCTCTGTTCCTTTAAAGGAAGATATAATCTTTTTTATACTCTCTATCTCTAAACCCAGCTCTATTGAAGTAGCAATAACTGACAGGGCATTTAAAACGTTATGTCTTCCAAATAGTTGTATTTTAAACTCTCCTAAGTTGTTAACTTTAAAAACCTGCTTATCTCCCTTTATTTCTAAATCATAGGCTAAATAGTTAACTGTTTCAATGTCTTTTGCCTCCTTTAAATCAGAAACTACATTATATTTAATCACTTTAGACTTACACATCTTTGCTACCTTTAAACAATTTTTATCTCCTCCATTTAAAACTAAGAATCCATTTTTATCTATTCTTTGGACAAAGTTTTTAAATACTCTAATATAGTCATTTTCATCTTTGAAAAAATCTGGATGATCATAATCAATATTATTTAACAAAACTCCATATGGTTTAAAATATTTCAACTTATTTTGATACTCATCAGTTTCAGCGATAAAAATATCTGAATCACCTGTTAAAGTGCTTCCCTTAAATTGAGGAACACGAGAGCCAACTAAAACATTAGGTTCCATTTCTGCTTTTTTTAAAACGTATCCTAAAAAAGCTGAAACTGTTGTATTACCATGACTACCACAAACTGAAATACCTTTATATTCATTAAAAACACGCCCCAAAGCTTTAGCATAGGGCATGGTTTTTTTCTTTATCTTTTCCCCCATTTTCCTAAGCTCTTTTAACTCAACATTATTTTCCTCATTATATGCAGTGGAGTATACAATTAAATCAGAACTAAAGTTAATATTATCTTTTGAAAATTTGTTAAACACCTTAATTTTTGCATCTTTTAATACCTTATCAGTTAAAAATATTTCAGGAATATCTGAACCACTTACATTCCAACCTTTTTTCTTTAAAAATTGAGCAAACATAGTCATCCCTACTCCTTTAATGCCAATGAAATAGGCTGACTTATTCTTCTTATTTTTATCCTCTTCTTTTTTGTTCTCTTTTTTATTCTTTTCCATGTTATCTATTTTATTATTTCCCATATAATTCCTGTTATCTTTTTTTCTGCTTCTTTTTTAATTGTTCGATATATATTTTCTGATAACTCATCTAATCTCTTTTTGTCACTGATTAATTTAGAAATTTCCTTAGATAGAATTTCACCATCTATTTCATTTTGTTTTAAATATACTCCTGCATCATTTTTAGAAAAAATTAGGGCATTGTCTTCCTGATGAGATCTAGGCATTGGAATTAAAATAGAAGCTTTAGCTAATGCTGATAATTCTGTTAGAACACCTAAGCCACAACGTGAAACTACTAAGTTAGCTCTTTTAATTAGAGCTAATACTTTACTATGTTCTAAAAAATCAACTACTTGATAATTATCGCTTTCAACTATCTCCTTATTCTTTCCTCTTCCAGTTAAATGAACAATATTACAAACTTCTTTTAATTTATCCTTTGTCTCATACATTAAACTATTTAAACCCTTAGCGCCAGTTCCGCCACCAATGCATAAAACAAGTGGTTTAGGAGAGTTATAGAAACTAGGGTTAATATTTTCTGGCCAATAGTAAGTGTCAGGTAATATGAGAGGATTACCAGTCAAAACTGCCTTTGGACCATAATCAATTAATGATTTTTCAAAAACAACGGTAATAATTCTAGCTAAAGGAGCCATTAATTTGTTGGCTAAACCTGGTCTAACATCTTGTTGATGAATTAAAACTGGAATTTTTTTAAAATAAGCGGCGTAAACTAAAGGAACACTTGCAAATGAACCAGCCGTTATTATTAAATCGGGTTTTTCATCTTTTAGTAATTTAAATGATTTGAAAAAAGCTTGGATAATCTTAATTAAATCACTAAAATTCTTCCAGGAAAAATATCGTCTTAGTTTTCCCGCCGGAAGAGTTTTAAAAGGAATATTAAAACTATCAAATGAACTAACTAAACCTCTCTCCGGACCATTTTTAGTTCCAATGAAAGTGAAATCAATGTTTTCTTTTTGGGCTTTTAATTCCTTAGAAATGGCTAGAATAGGGGTAACTGAACCACCAGTTCCGCCACCAGAGAGAATTATTTTTTTAGTATTATCTATCATATTTTTTTGTATATTTTGAAATATTTATCAATATCCCCATGGCTAGCAAAGAAGACATTAAAGATGAGCCTCCAGCTGAAACAAATGGTAGGGGTACGCCTGTCATAGGTATTAACTTAATCATACCGCCAATGTTTAAAAAAGTCTGCACACTAAGCCAAGCCACTATACCAACTGCTATTGCTCCACTGAAAACATCGGGACTATTTTTAGCAATTAATAATCCTCTGTAGAAAAGGTAGAGATATAGGAGTATAAAAAGAGTGGTAAAGATAAAACCTAATTCTTCCGCAATTACGGGAAAAATTGCATCTCCCCAAACTTCTGGTAGGTATAAAAACTTTTGCCGACTTTGCCCTAACCCTCTTCCTAGTAATCCACCTGATCCCACTGCAATTAAAGACTGATTAATATGATAACATTCTCCTTGAGGAGCATTTTCTGGATTAGTGTAGCAAAGAAAACGACTATCTTGGTAATCATCAACTCCACCAAAGGCAAGATAGAAAATTAATATACAAGACAAAAGACCCATGACAATATGTTTCATGCTACCACCAGCTACAAAGAAAACAATCATGGCTGAGAAACCGATGATAAATAAAGTTCCTAAATCTGGTTGAGCTAACATTAGAGCACTAATTACTCCTAAGATAATTAAAAAAGGTAGCACTCCACCGGTAAAACTATTTAGAAAACCTTTTTTAGCTTCCATCCAAGTTGATAAATATATTAAAAAGGAAATTTTAACTAACTCCGATGGCTGAAAAGATAAACCAAAAATATTTATCCAACTTCTAGCAGTACCATAATCACTTGCGAGTCCAGGTATAAATACCAGAGTTAAAAGAATAATTGATACAAAAAGCATTAAGCCAGCTACCTTTTTCCACCAGTCATATTTAATTCTAGAGGATATAAAAAAAAGCCCCAAGCCAACCAACAAGCCAAATGATTGACTTAATACATAATGAAAAGTATTTCCAAATTTAGTATAAGAAACAACTGAGGATGCTGAAAAAAGCATCACCATACCTAAAATCAAAATTGCAAACAGAGCAAAAATTAAACTCTTATCCGGCTGATGAGCTTCTTTGTCATTTTTATCTATTCTTTTAAATAGGCGTTTAAATGCCATAATATAAATTTAGAAATTTCTATCTAGTAAAAAGATTATTAAACCCATAGCGGTCCCAATGGCTGATATAACCCAGAAGCGCATAACTATTTTTGTCTCTGGCCAGCCAATTGCTTGAAAATGATGGTGAATAGGAGATGAGAGAAAAACTTTCTTTCCTCTTAATTTTTTAGAAGCAAGTTGAACAATTACTGATAATGACTCAATAACAAAAATTATTCCCACAAAAAGAAGTAGTAATGAATTATTGGTAAGCATAGCAATAATTCCCAGCGTTACCCCTAAACTCATCGAACCAGTATCTCCCATATAAAAACGGGCTGGAGGAATGTTAAACCATAGAAAGGCTAACAATGCACCAAGAATAACTGCGCAAAATGTAGCCATATCAAATCGTCCCATGGTAAATGAGATTATTCCAAAAGCAGCAAAGGCAAATAGCAAATTTCCACCAGCAAGTCCATCTAAACCATCTGTTTCATTAACAGAAAAAGAGGTCGCGACAATGATAAACATAAAGACTGGTATATACCAAGCGCCAATTTCAAAATTACCAAAAAATGGAACATGAAATACTGACCAATCAAGTTTAAAATAAAACCACAGAGCACCAATTAAAGCAATGAGAGTATAGATAAGTAATCTATGTCTTAATTTTAATCCACCTCCACCTAAAACTCCTTTACTTCTAACATCTAACCAATCATCTATTAAACCAATAAAGGCACTAGCAAGTAGGGCTCCAAGAGGTAGAAGAGTTTGTGATCTTGATAGAAAGTTTAAATGAGTAAAAATTGAATCTGGAAAAATTTGTGCTAGGGCGTAGAAAACTAATATTAAAATAGCAAGTGTTCCCCAAATTAAAACTCCTCCCATGGTTGGGGTTCCTTCTTTGTGAGCATGCATTTTAGAAAACAAAGGCGTGTCTCCACTATTTCTTATCCTCTTTCCTAATTTATGTTTGTATAAGAAATGAGTTAAAATTGGGGTTAAAAAAATTGCTAAAATAAAGGCAAAAGTAGCAAAGAAAAGTATCTTAATTACGTAAAACTCCATCATAAAAATATTATTAACTAAAATTTACTAAATAAACTGACATTAAATATAAAATCATAAAAACCGTTATAAAATTAGTACCAATAAACAATAAATTAAATATAAAACGGTTTTTTGAACTTGTGCTAAAGAATAATGAAATAATATAATTAAATAATAATATAAGCAAACTAACAATTGGATAAATAAATATTTTTCTTGGCTCCCCAATTAAACTAGCTCCAAAGTCAATTCTATACCTTAAAACGAGCAAACTGCCACTTAAATTACTATATATATTATAAGCTTGCCAGGTTAAAAATAAAAAAAGAGCTAAATATAATAAAAAATACCATCTGTTTGGTCGGTAACGCCAAACAGACTTAATAGATGCTCTAGTTTTTCGTATAAAACCAAGCCAAAAGCTGTATATATTAGAATAAGCCATAATTTATCTATATTACTATCAATATTATTCTATCATATTTTTAGATAAGACAAAACATGCTATAATAAAGTTATATTATAATAATTTGATTAAGATATGAGCAAAAAAGTAATTAAAGATATATTTTCTTTTGCTAATTTTGAAAATGCTAAGTTTTTAGCTATAGATACTAAAGAAGATAAAATTAATTTTAATTTTCATCTTCCCTTAAATAAACAGAAAACACTATCTTTACCAAAAAGATATGAAAACGATTTATTTAAAAACATACTCCAAACTCTTAAACTAAAAGAAGGTGAGCTTGTTTTGAAAAAACAAATATCTTTAATGCTTAATAACAAAAGAGAAATTAAACTTGTTGTTAGTGTTATTCCTGAAAACAACAAAGAAAGAATAGTTATTGAATTTATTAAAAAAAGACCGCTTAGAATGCGCCTTAGTCAACTAGGTTTAAAAAGAAGTGATTTAAATACTTTTAAAAAATCTCTACAAAAAAGACAAGGTTTAATGATACTATCAGGAAAAGAACAAGAAGGAATTAGCACTACTCTTCTCTCTTGTCTAAGTTATCTAAATTCAGAAAAGAAGAATATTATAATGCTTGGTAATAATCCAGATCTAACTCCACCTGGAGTTTTAACAGTAACTAACAAATCTCAAAGCCTCAACTACTTAAGTCGATACCAAGCTGATGTAATTGCAATTGATGATATCAACTCAAGTATAATGCTTGGTGAAGCTTTTAAACTAGCAAGTCAAGGTCATTTAGTAATTACAACTTTAAAAGCAAACACTAAATCAGAGTTAGCAGATATTATTAAATCTGCCCCCTGGCCTAAATCAGAAAAGCTTGATATCTTAAGCTTAGTTAGTTACCAAAAATTAAAAAAACTACAAGACAATACTAGTTTAAAAGAAATTTTTGAAAATAAACGACACAAAGAAAACCGAGAAAAAATTGCTAGATTTAAACTTATCTATTCTAAGTATTAGTTTATGAAAATTTTTTGCATTATTGCTGCCTACAATGAAGAAAAAAATATAGCTAAAGTTGTAAAAGGAGTTAAGCCTTTGGTATTTGAAGCGGTAGTTGTAAATGACTGTTCATCAGATAATACTCAAAAACTAGCCAAAGATGCTGGCGCCACCATTATCAACCACCCCATTAACCGCGGGCAAGGAGCGGCTCTTCAAACTGGAAATGAATATGCTCTTAAATCAGGAGCAGACATTATTGTTCATTTTGATGGTGATGATCAATTCTTAGCAGAAGAAATTAAAGATATGATAGATCCAATTATCTCTAAAAGAGCTGATATTGTTTTTGGTTCTCGCTTTTTAGGTAAAGAGGCAAATTTTCCCTTTTTTAAAAAACACATCATCTATCCCTTGGCTCAACTTTTTACTCGTTTTGTTTTAGGAATTAAACTAAGTGATCCTCAATGTGGTTTTAGAGCCTTAAATAGAAAAGCAGCTAAACATATAACTATTGAAAATCGTGAAATGGCTCATAATAGTGAAATACAAGCAAAAGCCTTTGCTTCTGATTTGAAAATTGAAGAAGTACCAATTACTGTAATATATCACGGCTTTGGTCAAAAATTATCAGGAGGATTTAAAATAATTAAAGATCTTTTTATTAACAAATTAAGTAAATAATAATATGCTACCACAACAAATAATTGCCATCTTAATAATTTTAGTATTTGTATATCAATTAACAAAGCAGAAGAAAAGAAAAGAAATTGGAATAAATGAATATGGTCTTTGGTTAACTCTCTGGACAATTGCTGGCCTGGCTATAATTTTTCTTAAGCAAATTGATACTCTTTTAGCTTCAATTGGCTTATCAGCTAGTGCAATCAACTTCTTAATCTACCTCTCAGTTTTAGTACTATTCTACTTTGTCTTCAAAATGAGATTAACTATCTCCAAACTAGATCGCAATTTAACTAAATTAACTAGAGTTGTTGGCTTAAAGGAAGCAGAAAAGGAAAAAGAAAATATGGAAGCGGAAGAAGATATAAAAGAGTAAAATAGAAATAAATTAAATTAATATATGAAAATAGCTAATATAGTTTGTGCTTGGCCGCCCTATGCCGGTGGCATGGGAAACAGTGCTAAGTTAATATCTGAAATAATAAGTGAAAACCATGACGTTGAAAACTTTTATCCGGAAAATATGGATAATCTGTTTCGTCGTGGTCATGGAGCTTTTTCACCTAAACTACTTTTTAAATTAAAAAAGTTTGACTACATATATCTTCACTATCCTTTTTTTGGAACAAATGAAATTGTCTATCTTTTTAAACTTTTTAATAAAAAAACAAAACTAATCATTCACTATCACATGGATGTTTTAAACAGTGGTTATTTAGAAAAAGTTTTAAGTGTTAGTAGTAAGCTAACTAGAAATTCTCTTTTTAAAAAAGCAGATAAAGTTGTTTGCTCTAGTTTTGACTACTTAGAAAATAGTGATATATCTCATTTATACAAAAAATACCCAGATAAATTTCATGAAATCCCTTTTGGAATAGATTTAGAAACATTTAAACCAAAAAATACATCATCAAAGCCTGAAAATAATATTATTGCTAAGGCTCAAGATATAGTTAAGTTTATCAACGAAAAAATTATTAAGAAAGATAAAGTTGATTTAATTTTTGTCGGTGGACTGGATAAAGCTCACTACTTTAAAGGAATTGATATACTACTTGAAGCATTAAGTTTTTTAAGAGAAAAAGATTGGAAATTAACTATTGTTGGTGATGGGGAATTAAAAGAAGATTATAAACTTCAGGCATATCAATTAGGACTAGATAAAAAAGTAAATTTTGCTGGCAAGCTATCTAATGAGCAATTAATAAACACCTACCAAAATTCTGATCTTTTAATACTTCCCTCAATTAATAAAAACGAAGCTTTTGGTATTGTCTTAATTGAAGCCATGGCTTGTGGTGTCCCAGTCATAACCTCTAATCTCCCTGGTGTTAGAAGTGTTTTTGAACATGAAAAACAAGGACTTGTATTTAAAACTGGAAATAAAGAAGATTTAAAAGAAAAAATTGAATATATTTTAAATAATAAAAATATTAGAAAAATGATGTCATCACAAGCACGGCACCTTGCTGAGGAAAAATATAGTTTAGAAAAAATGAAAACTGAGATTAATAAACTTTTTGTATGAAAATAGCTATTTTTCAAAACTTCTTTAAACCATATAATAAAGGTGGGGCGGAAAATGTAGTGGAAAATATGATAGACAAACTTAAAAATCAGGGCCATGAAGTTTTTCTAATTACCACCAAGCCAAAAAAACAAGGGGAAATTAAAGAATATAATCACTCAATTAAAACCTATCAAATCTCCTCTAGTTGTCACCGCCTAGAAGAAAAGAATATGGCCTGGAAATTAATATGGCATTTTTCAAATATTTGTAATCCTAAAAGAAGAATTAAATTAAGAAAAATATTAAAAGATGAAAAACCAGGTGTTTGTATTAGTCATAATTTAATTGGTCTAGGTTTATTTCTACCGCGAATAAGTAATAAACTAAATATTAAACACATTCACTTTCTTCATGATATTCAACTTCTTCACCCATCTGGTTTAATGATGTGGGGCCAAGAACATATAATCAACTCCTATTTGGCTAAAATATACCAAGCAATTAACCGACATTTTTTTAAAGACATATACAAAGCTATCTCTCCCTCAAGTTGGTTAATGAAAGAACATTTAAATAAAGGTTTTTTTAAACAAGCAATTGCAGAAATTAAACCACTTAATAAACTAAACAAAGAAATAGTTAAAACAAAAAGAAATAATTCATTTCTTTTTGTTGGTCAAATTGAGAATCATAAAGGTATAGAATTTTTAATTGATACCTTTAAAGAAATAGAAAATAAAGATATTGAATTAAAAGTTGTTGGTAAAGGAAAAGAATTAGACAGATTAAGACAGCTTAATAAAAATGATAAACGAATTAACTTTTTAGGAAGACTAAATCCGAATGAAGTAAAACAAGTCATGAGTGAAAGTTGTGCTCTAATTGTTCCTTCGCTTTGCTATGAAAACTCGCCGACTGTAATATATGAAGCTAACGAAAACAACTTACCTGTTATAGCCTCGGCTATCGGTGGTATAAGTGAGTTAATAAAAGATTCAAAAATGCTTTTTATTCCCAACGACAAAGAAGATTTAAAAACTAAAATTAAACAATTTATATAAGCATTAAAAATATAAAAAAATAGTTTAATGCTGAACTGTGCACCAAAACGTTGTCATGAAATGTTTATTTTTTGGGGTAAAGTTCAGTTTTTTATTTTTTTATATAAAAGATTAATATCTAACGGAGTTTCAGAAACTGTCTCAAACTTATTTCCTTTTTTTTGAGATATTCTATAATAATATCTTCCACCTTCTGTTATTTGTATTCCTTGAATATTTGTTATGCTTCTTAACCTCTTTTCTTTCTTTTTTGATTTTAAAGTGTTTAAGAACTCATTTAAAACTTTGCCCGTAGGGTCTATAAGTTCTATTTTTATATCAGATGAATTTTCTTTTGAAAAATCATCTATAGTCCAAAGACTTATCAGCTGTAGATTAACAGGAATAACTAATTTTTCACTTTTAGGCATTTTATCTTTATCTATCTCTAATTTTATTTCTTCAATACAATTAAATAGACTCAATAGATTAGTTTGGGAATCTACAGAAGAGTGTTAAAATTAAAAATTCTACCCCAATTTTCATAATTAAATCCCAAAACATCTGCTATCCTATTTAACAAAGAAAATCCAACATTAACATCACCATTCTCAATTCTGGAAATAACTTTTTGAGTTGTTTGAGCTTTTTTAGCTAAATGTTGCTGGCTGATTTTCAAGTTTTCTCTAGTGTTATAAATTTCAACACCTAACTTAATTCTTTCTTTTGCCTCTTTAGAGTATTTGTTGAAATATTTTCCTTTTCTAGCTTCAGCTATAGGATCAATATTTATTTTTTTGTTATTTATATTTTTCATAATTATTTGGGTTTAATTTAAATATATTTAAATATTTTTCACCAATTTTATTTTGTTTATCAACTTTTCTTCTTTCTCTTTCTGTATTATAACTAGCAGGCTTTTCAAAAGCATGAAGAAGAACTACTTTTTCTCGATGTCTGAAATAAAGAATTCTAATAACTGTCTTTGCGTCTTTTGGATTTAAAATTTCAAAACAACTATACCCATGCAATGGTTTAGAAATTGGAGGAGTAGGTCTTCCTTTATTTTCTCTAACGTAATCAATCTTAGCATCAATGTCAGCTAATATTTTTTGCTTTCTTTGAATTGTGTTTTCCTTGTCTTTATTTGTTGGTAAATATTGTTTTAAATATTCTTTTACTGGACAGTATTTTAAATCTTTATCATAAAAATAAACAACCTCCATATAAAATTATATTTTATGTTACACAAACATATTATATCCTATTGGATATAATTGTCAAGAGAATACTTTTTTATTTATAAAAATTTTTTTAATTATTCTTTTTAAAACCCCATTGCGTTCTACAATGGGGTTTCACCTGGGTTTTCTCTTGGGTTAAAAACTTATTCACTCTTCTTTAACTTCTTATGAGCTTTAATATCAAACACAGTTTTCTTAATTCCATTTTCTAAAGTAACAACTGGCATCCAACTAAGTTGATTTCTAGCTTTGTGAATATCTGGTAATATTAATTGACTATAGAATAATTTTCTTTCTTCAAAAACAATATTTGAATCAGATCCAGCTTCTTTAATTATCATTTTTACAAAATCAATCATTTTTACATCTACATCTGATCCAATATTAATTGGTCCAGTTAAGTTTGAATTCATGAATTTAGAAATAGCATCGATAACGTCACTGATGTAACAAAATGAAGAAGAAAAGTCTTCGTCCCCTGAGATGTATAAATCTTTTCCTTCAAGTGCATTGTCGATAAAGTCTGGTATCATTTGATCATCACCAGCTTCCATTCTTGGTCCATATATTCTAAATAATCTAACAATTCTTGCGTCTAGGTTATACATTGAGCGGTAATTGAAAACCATTGTTTCAGCAAATCTTTTTCCTTCATCATAGGCGCCTCTTTCAGATAGGTTATCTACTCTTCCAATATCAGTTTCCTTTACTTTATAATTAGGATTATCTTCTTTTCTTGGACCATAAACAACTGAGGAGGAGAAATGTAGAAATTTTGCTTCATACTTAATTGATAAATCTAGCAAATTCTTAACAGCATATGAACTAGCTAAAAGAATAGCTAATCTATTTTCCAAAAATCTTCTAACAGACATTGGGCAAGCAAGATTATATATTTCCTGTACACCTTGAAATTCAATTTTGAAAGGTTTTAGAGCTTCAATTGATTCAAGATCAATTGGCTTTGACATATCGTGGTTGATAAAAATGAAGTTAGGATTAGAAAGAAGATGATCAATATTTCTTTCACTTCCTGAAACAAAATTATCAATACAAATTACTTTGCAAGATTTAACAAGATAGTCACATAAATGAGAACCGATAAAGCCAGCTCCCCCAGCCACCACTACATTTTTTTTATCAAAAATAATTTGTTTTTTCATATTATTAAAATTATATTTTTATTTCTAAAACATTTACCCCACTTGATACGTCTTTATCCCAAACATAGAAAGATTCAAGTATTCTTCCTTCTAAACTAAATACTCTAACATGTGGTGCGCCACCTGATTTAACACCTAAAATAATTTCAGCTATTCCGTCATTGTTAATATCACCTGAAGTAATATTTACACCGTAGGACCAATTAGTACCAAAAGCTAAAAATCTATTTAACAAATTAGCGTAATTATCAAATATCTTAACCACTGCTCTTTCTCCTTCTTTTGGAACAACAATTATTTCATCTTTACTAGCATTTTTTCTACCATCTAAGTTATCAACCCTTACTTCAAAACCTGTTTTTAAATCTTTTCCATAAGGATAGAAAGCACCAATTAATTTCCCTTCTCCATCTATTATCCTAAGATCAGATGCTAGTCCAATTACTATTTCATCTTTTCCTTCACCATCAATATTTCCGGCTGACAAGCTTAGCTCGCCTTTATAATTTCTATCATAGGCCGGAATTTCCGTAATTAACTCACCATTATTTTTAAATATCTTTATTCTCCCATTTCCTTCCTTTTTAGTTGATACAATTATTTCTAAACTATCATCTCCTAAAATGTCAGCTACTTCAACTATTATTCCTGATTTAACATCTTCTGTGTAGGCTAGAAAACTAAATTTTTCTTTCCCTTCTTTTGTTATAACCTTAACTCTTGGCTCACTTCCTTCACTTTTTCCCATAATTATTTCCTCTTCTCCATCATCGTTTAAATCAGCACTTGAAAAAGATGAATAATTATCAAAAACTTCTTTTTCTAGTTTATTTAAATATGTACCAGTTCCAGTTCTAAGCTCTGGTGAAGGAAGATCTTTGTTTTCTAAATAATCATTCCTTTTATCAGGAACAACTATTAATGAACCAAAGCGAGAGTATAGTTTTTTTCTAGCTAGCTTAACCGCTTTGTTAACATTTAAACGACCATTTCCCAATTGATTAACATAAGCAGGATTTAATTCATTAATATTATCAACCGAAGCAAAAAGAATAGTTGCTATTTCATTGGTACTTAATTCTGGATTAATTTGAGCAATTAATGCTAATGTAGCGGAAACTTGTGGAGCAGCCATTGAAGTTCCTGAGAAATAGCCATCATATAATAAATTAGGATTATTCTTATCCCCTCCCTTGGCAATTGTGCTAAAGAAACTAATTCCTGGAGCACTAATATCAATACAACGATCTCCATAGCTAGAAAAATTTGTTTTCTGATCAAGTGCGTCAGTGGCCGCTACTCCTATTACCATGTTTTCACCAATTAAAGGACCATCATAGCAAGCGGGGTAGATTGAAGTGTCTTCAGTATTATATCCATGTCCATTTTGATCATTTCCAGCGGCTGCTACCACCATAACTCCAGCCTTGTTTGCTCTTTCAATTACTGCTTGCATTGATTTACTATAGCTTAAGTTCATAAAACTTAAGTTGATAATATGAGCACCATTATTTGTCGCGTAATCAATGGCGCGGATAATATCACTAATTTTTCCTTCCCCTTTATCAGATATAGCTTTAAGAGGCATAATTTGAGCGTCCCAGGTTATTCCACTAATTCCTTGATTATTATCACCAGTAGCAGCAATTATTCCACTAACAACAGTACCGTGTGAAATTCCAGATTCAGTCCAATTTTCATTAAATTTAGGTCGAGGATCAGGATTATTGTTTACAAAATCCCAACCATTTACATCATCGATAAAACCATTATTGTCATCATCAATCTTATTATCTTCTATTTCTTTCTCATTCTGCCAAATATTATCCTTTAAGTCCTCATGGTCTATATCTACACCTGAGTCAATAACAGCAATAATAATATCAGGGCTTGAGTTTATACTATCCCAAGCTTTGTCTGCTTCAATTTTAGATAAATACCATTGATTGTTATAAAAAGAGTCGTTCGGCTTAAAAGCGGCCGAAGTAGAGCTTCCAATAAGGAATGTAAGTATTAAAAAAATCGCTATTTTTTTATTCATATAACACCTTTATATTATCACAGGCTTTTATTTTTTTAAAGATGTTAACTTTAAATAGGGTTTAATAGTAGTAAAAATTAAAACTATATAAAGTTTTAATTATTTAACAAAATTATGAAGTTTTAAATATATAAAAATATTTAGATATCTATTTCTTCCCTTCAAGCACCACTAAAGTTTCCTTAGCACATTTTCTAAAGTCAAATTCTTTAACTCTTTTGTAACCATTTTCAATTAATTCATCTCTTAAGCTACTATCTTCAATAACTTGTCGCATAGACTCAGCCATGGCAAATGGATTATTTTGATCGAAATAAAGAGCAGCATTACCTGCCACTTCTTTTAAAACAGGAATATCAGAAACTATAGTAGGAACACCACAAGCCATTGATTGTAAAACAGGAATGCCAAATCCTTCATATTTACTTGGAAAAACAAAAGCAGAAGCAGCATTAAAAACATAGGGCATATCTTCCTCCTCTACCCAACCTGGTATAATTATATCTCTTTCTAAATTAAACTCCTCCATTACATATTTCACCTCATCAAAACCAAAACTAGCATTTCCGATTAATAAAAGCTTTTTTTCTATTTCCTTACAATTTTCTTTTAAAATTGACATTGCTTCAATTAAAAGAGGGGTATTCTTTTTTTTCTCTAATCTTCCTACATAGAGAAAAAATGGTCTCTCTATTCCATATTTAAATAAAACCGTATCAATTGCTTCCCTGTCCTCTATTTTTCTATACAAATCAGAGTTATATCCATTGTGAACTACAGTAATTTTATCCGGATTAGCTTTCGGGAAAAAATTTAATATCTCTTTTTTGCTAAAATGAGAAACTGTAATTATATCGCTAGCCTTTTTAAGGGCAAAGTTAGCTGACCAATACAGGTAATCAAGTGAGCTAGCTCTGTATTTTCCTAAAGTAATTAACTTAACAAAAGAGTTAACAAATAATTTATTTATCCCTCTTTTACTTTTATACTTCTCTAATCGATATAAATGACTATCTCTTAGAAAAGCTAAATCGTGAATAGTGTTAACTGTCTTTTTTGGAGAACAAAATGGTAGAGCGTGAGCGGGTACAAATAGTACATCAGGCTTTTTAAATATCATCTCTAAACTTAATCTTCCCAGTGTCCAAAAAGAAGAAAAAGGCCATTTCAATAATTTAAATTTAAAATTAGAATTATTTGAAACGGCTTTTTTTAAATCTAAACTTGGTTCTTTATCAACATAGAGAACATATTTATTTTTCTTATCAATCTCAGCTAAGTTTTTGATAAGGTAAAAGGAGTACCATTCAGTACCAGTGCGATGTTTTAAATTAGCCCTAGAGGCATCAATTCCAATCGTCATAATTATTTAAAACTTTTATATTTACTATTTAGTAGCCAAAATACTTCGTTTATAGGAATCAAGATTGTCTAAAGCTACTCCTGAACCTTTAGCTACACATAAAAGAGCGTCATCGGCTACATAAGCTGGTACACCAGTGGTTCTAGAAATTAACTGATCAATATTTCTGAGCAAACTACTACCACCTGTTAAAACAATTCCTTTATCAATAATGTCAGCTGATAGCTCTGGTGGAGTTTTATGAAGTACTTTCTTAGCAGCGTTTATAATACCCTCTAGTTCATTTTGAATTGCCTCAGTTACATCATCACTGTTAACTGTTATTCCTCTAGGTAGTCCGGTTACAATATCTCTTCCTCTAATTTCCATCTCAAGCTTGTCTTCCATGTAAAGAGCTGAACCAATATTTATCTTAATTTCTTCAGCTGTTCTCTCACCAATATCTAAATTATATTTTTTACGAATGTATTCTAAAATAGCGGCATCAAATTTATTACCTCCCACTCTAACTGAACTAGAAGCTACAATTCCTCCTAAGGAAATAACTGCCATTTCAGCTGTTCCACCACCAATATCAATTACCATATGTCCAGTGGCTGATCCAATTGGAATATCAGCACCAATAGCCGCTGCTACCGGTTCTTTGATAATATAGGCAGCTTTAGCTCCAGCCGCAATTGTAGCCTCAATTACCGCCCTTCTTTCAGTTGATGAAATACCCGCTGGTACTGCTACCATTACTTCTGGTCTAAAAAGTCTCATGCCACCAATTGTTTTATTGATAAAATATCTAATCATGGCTTCAGTCGCTCTGTAATCAGCAATAACCCCATCTTTTAAGGGACGTACTGCTTTAATGGTATCAGGAGTTCTACCTACCATATCCTTAGCTTCATTTCCAACAGCCAGTATTTTCTTATCACCTAAAGACACTGCCACTACGCTTGGTTCGTTAATAACGATACCGCGCTTGGGTAGATAAATTAAAGTATAGGTTGTACCGAGATCAATCCCGATTCTTTTGATAAACATAATAAAACTAATACTGATTTATATTAGTATCTTTAATTGATTTAGTCAATCAAGTTAAATTTAGGCAAACACAATTCCTGGGTCTTCCCCTTCATCAACATCATTTACATCTTCTGGCGCATCCGCCACTATTTTTTCCCTATTTACAATTATTTTCTTAACTTTTTCTGCAAACTCATAAGTATCAAAATCGTCTCTAAAGAAAATATAGTCAGTTCCAATATCAAGAGACCTAACACGACCATCTTCTTCACTTAAGTCAGTGAAAACAAATATTTGTTCTTGGTTAATAAACTCATCAGCTTTAATTTTTTTGATAATATCAAAACCATCAGCTTTAGGTAGTATTAAATCAATTACAATAAAATCAGGTTTAAATGATCTAATATTATTTAATAGTTCGCTAACTTCCTCATCGCCATAACTAGTGGCGATTTCAAAATTATCAGCTGAAAACTCAGACTCTAGTCCATAGAGTAAATCAGCATCATCTTCAACGATGAAAATCTTTTTATCATTCATAGTCTTATTCTATTATTAATTTTTTAATAATTTCCTCGGCTTTCCCATCCTCGTATTCTGATTGAGGAAAAGGTTTTAAACCATCATCTTCCTTGCGAGGAATAATATGAAAATGAAGATGAGGTATTTCTTGTCCGGCCACTGGATCATTGTTTAATATTAAATTATATCCAGGTACTTCTAATTTTTCTTTTAAATGTTTAGCTATTTTCTTAACTGCTAGCATTACTGCTTCAAGGTATTCAGGTGTTACTTCCTCTAAATTAGCAAAGTGTTTTTTAGGAACTACTAGAACATGACCAGGATTAACTGGTTTAATATCTAAAAAAGCAAAAACTTTTTCACTTTCATATATTTTATAACTAGGTATTTCTCCCTCTATTATTTTACAAAAAAGACACATAAATTATTTAAATTATAATAATTTTATTTAACTAAATTCTCTGTAATTAAACCATTTTGAGCACCAAGGTGTTCAACTTTACTAGCTGCATTTTTAAGAGCTAAATCCAGAGCTTTATCAATATCACCATTACTAGAAACATAACCAGCAGCAAATGAAGAATTAAAAGCATCACCAATACCAGTTGTATCCACTCTTTTTTTCTCCCTAATTATTTTTCGTCTATAAATTTTTTCGCCATCAT
The DNA here is from genome assembly GCA_027858435.1 of Patescibacteria group bacterium. Classification (GTDB taxonomy): domain Bacteria; phylum Patescibacteriota; class Patescibacteriia; order Patescibacteriales; family UBA12465; genus UBA12465. The sequence goes on from JAQICS010000066.1 coordinate 20,037, forward strand.
AGACAATTACTCCTTTAGACCCAAGAGTGATAACAGCGATTTTAGGTCCAAGTTTGTGAATATGTTTAACTAAATTATTAGTATTATCAAAATATTTTTGGCCCTTTTCTTTGAAAATATCAGTATCGTGAATTAATTGCAAGGCCTCATCTTTGTTAATAGCTAGAACCGTTACTTTATTAACAAATGATTCAATTTTTTTAGGTCCACTAAGTAGCTGTGTCATACCCGGATTCCAAAAAACTTTCTGTCCATTGTCATGAGAAACGGTAAAAACTTTTCGTAAATTATTATACCAATCTCCAGCTAAGGAAGCGATATACACATTTTTAGTTTTCTTAAATTCTTTTAAATCTTGATTATCAATTTTTAAACGGTGATTTGAACCACGTTGAGAAAAAATTATTCTCTCACCTGATGGATCAACTAGAATAAAAGATGAACCACTTTCTTCATTCTTAATTGTTTTAACTAACTTAGAATTAACACCTCTATTTTTTAAATTTTCTATAATTTTTCTACCATTTTCATCATCGCCAGTTGTTGTTAAACAAGTAGTTTTGTAACCAAAATTACTCAAACAAACTGCGGTATTAGCTGAACCTCCGCCATAAGCATAATGAAAGTTATCTACTTTAATTTTAGCCCCATACTCAAAAGCTAGAAGTTCTTTACGTAAAACATCTTTGTGATTAGGGTTTTTAATTAAAATTCCTTGATTGGTAAAAAAAGATATATCTCTTGTTGTTCCTCCCAATGTGATAAAATCGTATTTCATATAATTATTCTTTATTATCTGATAATAACATACTTATCTATTTATTTAAAATATTACCTACTCTTCATTTTCCCTCCTAAAAAATCCGGTTTATATCTATCATTAAAGGCGATCATAAAATTAAAAGAAAAAAGTGAAATAATTATTGCCCAAACAATTTGATACAAAGTACTTTGCCAAAAACTTGAGGTAAAAATTAAAAATGAACCCCCACTAAAATCAGAAAAATACAAAAAAGTAGCATTTAATAATTGATAGGAAAAAATTGCAAAAATATTTAATAGAATAAAAGAATAAAAAGATCTATTAGTTAACCAAGAAACAGATATTCTATTAATTAAATAAAGAGTAATTAGAATTGAGAAAAAATGAATTCCAAAAAAATTAAAAGAAAATAATTCAAGCCAAATTGCAAAAATAAAAGCAGTCATTAGCGCTGCTTTAAGATTATAGAAAAAAAGTACAAAGACTAAAACTAGTATTATTAAATTAAGAGAAGCAAAAAAACCAGTCCAAGCCGAAAAAACTGATACTTGCAAAATTGCTACAAGAGATAGTAGTAGAATATAAAATATATTTAGTAATGCTTTTTTTATCATAATATATTTTAAGGCATGATGACTGAAACAATGGTTAAATTATCAAAATCAACTGGTGGTTCAATGATTGCTTCTTGCCAAATATCTTTATCCTCACTTTTAACCTCATTTACCCGACCAATAACTAGTCCTCTTGGTATACCGCCACCTAGTCCTGATGTGATAACTATATCATTATTTGCTACTTCCTCTGATTGAGGAATATAGCTCATCTTTATAGTTAAACCCATATTACCGTTAACTATACCTTGTGTTTTATCACTATTTAAAATTGCCGCCGCAAAGTCGCAATCTGATCCAATTGAAAGACAGGCTTTAGAAATACTTTTTTTAGTTTCAATTATTTTTCCAATAAGTATTCCCTCTTCATCAACTACCGCCATTCCTGGTTTTAAACCATCACTTTTTCCTCTATTAATTGTTAAATCCCGACTTTCAGTATCAATCATTTCTCCAGCTACAACTGAAGCAGCTAATAAGTCAAAACCTTTTTCCTTGGAAAATGAAAGTGTGTCTTTTAATTTTTGGTTCTCTTCTAACACTTCTCTATAGTTAGCTTCAAAAACAGTTAACTCAGCCACTTTGTTTTCTAAGTCTTCAATTTGCTTAAAATAATCTTTCTTTGATTGACTATCATTATAGGAATCATTTAAAGAAGAACTACTATTAAATACTTTAGTAGCTAAAGGACGAGAAATATATAAAAAGAAATTCTCAAGTGGTTTAGTGATTCCTGTAAAGTGTAAAATAATTAAAATTATAATTACAACTACAAACACTACAAAAGGGTTTTTCTGATTTATTCTTATCATTTTAGAAAAAGATTATAATTTAAATTAATCAGAACTAGTTGGAAGAACTACTTTTTCCAGTAAATTTTCATCACTTAATAGAATTCCTGTTCCTCTGGCTACACAGGTTAAAGGATCATCAACTATTCTAACAGGAATTTTAGCAGCTGCTGATATTGCTTTATCTAAACCGCGAAGAAGAGCTCCTCCGCCTGATAAATACAGTCCTCTTTCGTATATATCTGAGACAAGTTCTGGAGGAGTGGTCTCTAAAATTGTTTTGATATTATCAACAATTTTTAAAATTGTTTTATTAATCGCCTCTCTTACTTGTTTATCATTGATCATTAAGGCCTTAGGAAGTCCTGTTACTAAATCCCTACCTCTTACTTCTATTTCCTGTGGTGTGTCAAAAGGAATTGCACTACCAACCGCTACTTTAATTTTTTCAGCTAATTGTTCACCAATTAAAATATTAAACTCTTCTCTTATATATTCAACAATGTTAGTATCAAACTCATTTCCAGCTGCCTTAAGTGATTTCCAAGTAACAACACCTCCCAAGGAAATAACAGCAATTTCGGTAGTACCACCACCAATATCTACCATCATAGTAGCAGTTGCTTCAGTTACAGGTAATCTTGCTCCAATTGCTGAAGCCATTGCTTCTTCAATTAAATACACTTTTCTAGCTCCTGCTGATTTAGCTGCATCCTCAACCGCTTTTTTTTCTACCTCAGTTAGATCAAGAGGAATACCAATTACTACTCTGGGGCGAGGAATTAGAGAAAAGTTTTCTGAATGAACTTTATTAATAAAGTATTTAAGCATTTTTTCAGTAATTTCAAAATCAGAAATAGCTCCATCAACTAGTGGCTTAACAGCTTCAATATGACCCGGGGTTTTTCCAACCATCTTCTTAGCCGCTTCTCCAACTTCTAAAATTTCATTGGTTCTCTTATTAATCGCCACTACACTAGGTTCATCAATTATTATTCCTTTCTCCGTTAAGCAAACAAGAGTATTTCTTGTTCCTAAATCTATTCCCAGGTCATGGCTTAATTTACCAATTAATCTTTTAAACATATATGTATATTATTGTAATTTATTAACAATACCACCTAAATCGATCATCTCAACCTCCCCACTCTTTCTATGTTTTAATTCCGCTTTTCCTTCTTTTAAACTTCTACTACTTACAAGTAGTCTATATGGACAACCAATTAAATCAGAGTCAGCAAATTTTTCACCAGGAGATGCTTTTCTGTTATCATATAGTACTTCAATTCCTGCTTCTTGAAGTTGTTTATATATTTCCTCTGCCTCATTATCTGCTGAAAGTGATAATAAGTGAACTTTAAATGGTGCTATATTTTCTGGCCAAATTATACCTTTATCATCATGACAAACTTCAACAACACTTCCCATAATTCTGCTTATTCCAATTCCATAGCAACCCATAATAACCGTCTTATCATTTCCTTCTCTATCTTTATATACCAAATTAAAAGGTTTGGAATATTTAGTTCCTAGTTTAAAAATATTTGCCACTTCAATAGATTTTTTTTCTTCTAAATCAGAGTTTTCACATTTTGGACAATTTTTTTGCTCATCGATAATTTCCTTGTTAATTCCAATGTCACAATTAGGACAATAATATACAATATCTTCACCAGACTCGCTTTCAGTTTGAAATTCATGAGAATATTTTGAAAAACTTCCACCAGAGGCATAAGTTAGAAATGTCTTGTCTCCTAAACCAACTTTATCAAATATTCTTTCATAGGATAAAATTGCTCTTTCGTAAAAAGCATCTAAGTCTACTTGATTTTCATGAAAAGAATATAAATCTTTCATTAGAAATTCTCTTCCTCTCATTAAACCAGCTTTAGCTCTTTTTTCATTTCTAAATTTAGTTTGAATTTGAAAGACTGAAAAAGGTAGATCTTTATAGGAAGAAATAAATTTTGAAGCCAAAGGTGAAATAATTTCTTCATGAGTGGGATTAAGAGCATATTCCTTCTTATCAGCCGCTCCTAGTTTAAATAAAACATCCATAGTATCCCACCTACCAGTAGCTAGCCAATTTTCTTTTGTAGCAAGTGACGGCATACTAATTTCTTGTCCTCCTAAATCTTCCATTTCTGAAACTACAATGTTTCTAATTTTATTTAAAACTTTTAAGCCCAAAGGAAGATAGCTGTAAATTCCAGAAGCTAATTTATCAATAAATCCGGCTCTAATTAGGGTTTGAGCATTGAAACTTTGCTCATCTTTTGGTATTTCTTTAATTGTTTTGGTAAATAGATCACTTTGGCGCATATTAATATATGTTTATTGTTTATTTTAACTTTATTTTACTTAAAAAAAACGTAATTGTAAAGAAAACAATGAATTTAAATACTTGCCAAATTTGGATAATAGCTCTATAATTTAGTTTTTAAAATAAATACAATTAAGTTTTTAAAATTATTAAACGATATGGGAAAAATTATTTGCCTTTACGGGCTTCCGGCTTGTGGTAAAACTACACAAGCGGAAAAAATAAACGAAGAATTTGAACTTATTCAATTTGGAATGGGTGACAGACTAAGAGATGAAATAGCTTCAGGGTCTACTTTGGGTCAAAAAATTAAAAATTATGTAGATGCTGGTACTTTAATTAGTGATGATTTAATGAAGCAAGTTATTGAAAATGTTAGTGACAAGATGAATGAAAAAGGTATTATCTTTGACGGGTTTCCTAGAATGATATCTCAAGCTAAAATGCTTGAAGAAATATGTTCTAAAATTAACAAAGACATAGATTACTTCTTTTATTTAAAAGTAAGTCCAGATGAAGCAGTAAGAAGAATTAAAGCTAGAGCCAGTTTAACCGGAAGAAGTGATGACATGGATCCTCAAGCTATAAAAAATAGAATGGGTGTTTTTGAAAATGAGTCAAAAATACTTCTTGATTATTACCAAAATAAAGGAAAATTAGTGGAAATTGATGGAGAAAAGTCAATTGAAGATGTTTATAGTGAAATTAGAAAATATTTAGCATAGTTAATATTTAAGCAACATTGATAGCTATAACAAAATAAACAAAACAGGAATATTCCTGGTTTTTGTTTGTTTATTATTTTATCATCTTTTAATATTAATATTTATTATCTTTTAAAAATTTCTTTAATTTTTTAAAACACTTTTTAAATTTACTTTTGTTTTGTGGGTTATATAAAACAGCCGCTGGGTGGTATATAGGAAAGATTATAAAATCATAATTATCAAATTTAAAAAAATTTCCCTGATCCTTACCAATCACACCTTTAGGGTTAAAGTATTTCCAAGAAAATCTTCCTAAAGTAACAATTATTTTAGGATTAATTATTTCAAGTTGTTTTTTTAAATACGGACTATACTTCTCTATCTCGTCTCTATTTGGATCCCTATTTTCCGGAGGCCTTCTTTTAACAATATTTGTAATATACACATCACTTCTTTTAATTCCTATTTCAGTTAAACTTTCTTCGAGTAACTTACCAGATCTTCCCACAAAAGGAATACCTATTTCATCTTCTTTTTTTCCCGGAGCTTCTCCGATAAATAAAACATCGCAATCAATATTACCATCCCCTAAAATAAGATTGGTATCAAAAGGCAGGCTCTTGTCATTTTCCATTTCTTCTTCTAATTTTTTAAGCTCTTGGTCTATATTAAGCATAAACTAAACCTAAAAAAGATCTGAATGAGATCCTGGTCTTAATAATATTATACATACCTCTTCTTTTTTCATCTTATAAATCAATAAAACATCAGATTTTATATGACATTCAAAACAACCTTTAAACTCACCTTTTAAGCCATGGTTTAAATACTTTTTCGGCAATGGTTTTTCAAAAATTAAAAAATCTAAAATATTGTCCAATTCTGAAATTATTATTTTATCATTTTTAAATAATTTTAATTCTTTTTTAAACTTTTTTGAATATCTAAGAGAGAGCATAATTTAATCTTTTAAAGCATCCTCGATTAATGATTTACCGCTAGTAAATGATTTTTTGCTATTTTCAGCACTTTTAATTGACTCTCTTAAAATATCTCGATTAGATAATGTTAAACCATTTTCTTCTCTTAATTCAAAGGGTAAATGACGAGAGTTAATAACTTGCTTTAAATACAGTTTTATTGCCGTACTTAAATCTAAACCAATACTATTTAATATTTCTTTAGCATCTTTTTTTGTTTTTGCATCTATTCTTATTTGTAATTGTTCGCTATTTTTTGTTTTCATATAATTTTATTTAATTATAAATATTGTATATCAATTTTAATGCTTTGTCAATACAATTATTAATAATAAAAAAATAATATTTTTAAGGGTATTATAAAGAAAGTGTCACAGGAGATAATGAATTTTTAACTATTGACATACTGTCTTAAAAAAACTATTCTTATATATTAACAATTAATATGAACCTTAAAAACTTAATAAACGATGAAAAAATTAATTTTATTTATTTCACTAAGCATTTTTGTTTTGTGTTCTTTGGCACAAAATAAAATGTATCCTGAGGGATTGGATATTCCTAATGCTAGTAATTTAAAAGCATTATCACAAGATACTAAGTTTAACACTCTTTATCAAAAAGCTTTGAAACTAAACGAAAACAGATTTAAAAACATTAACCATATTCAAGTTGGTGATACAGTTTATATGCCAAACTTAAATGGTGAAGGTTTCTATAAATTCGTAGCTGAGCCTGCAGTTTCTTTGGAAGAAAGCATTTCTGCTCCCATTGTAGAGCCGACTGAAAACAATGATTCTTTTTACAGAAAAATTGGTATTATTTTACTGGTTTTTGTTTTAATTACTTTTCTTATAATTATAATTTTACGTATTAATAATCGTTATTTAAATAAGAATAAGAATAAAAAAAACGGTAAAACACCTATCTATAATCTTAGCTTAATTAGCTCTGAAGAAAAGTTTAAATACTTTAATTCATTTCTTAAAAAAGAAGAAAAGATTCAAAGCATCGAACAAGGGTATCTTAAAAGGTTGTTTGGAAAAAAGAAACTTAAAGTTAAAGTTGATGCAAAAAATGGTAAAACTCAAAATATTTACTTAGAAGAAGGTAAATCAGTAACTAGAATCGTTATTTCAAATCAGTTCAAATCTTGTCGAAGTGAATATTTTTGTGATCTAGGTGCGTTGAGGATAATTAAAAACTCAAACATAGCCATACCAGCTAATTGGTGTTTTGAACCTTATTTTACCAAAAAAATTAATATGGAGACTGGGGAAACGTTATGTTTAATTGATGTAGTTAATAATATTGATGAAAAAAGATTTATATTAAATAAAAAAACAGAAAAAAGAAATATTAAAAAAGAATCAAAAAGAAAGAAAAAGAAAAGAAAGCAAGAAAATAGAAAATTAATGGAATTAGAAGAGTTAGATAAGGTGCTAGAAGTATTAAGAAACTCTAAGCACTTAAAGTATAAACCAGACCTTAAAGATAAAGGTCAGAAAAAATGGAAATTAATTTTAAAAATTAAACCCAAAAATTAATATTGGTTTAATGTATAAGCACTTGTTTGATTGGCAAGTGCTTTTTTTAATGCTAAAATATTATTATTATAATTATTAATCTATTTATGAATATTTTGCAAAAAATAAAAAATTGGCCAGGAGATGGATCTGATAACAATTACTCATTTGCTATCTCTAAAGGAGAAAGGGACGAGTTTTGCTCAACTATAATTAACTCTTCCTCTCTTCAACCAGGATTTTATTTTCTATTAGCCATATCCGCTTTTATTACCTCAGTTGGTTTAATTCGTGATAGTGTAATCCTACTTGTTGGTGGAATGCTTGTTGCCCCTATGCTTTCTCCGGTTTTGGCTGTTTCCCTGTCTTTAACAATTGTTAATTTTAGGGTTTTAATTAGATCAATTCTTATATTTATCATTTCCACTCTGGCATCACTTTTGGTAACCGTTTTTATTGGTGTAATTTCTGATTTTAATTTAGTTACAATCAACTTCATTCAAGTTATGAATATATTTAGTCCAGCCACTCTTCTTGTCCCGATTGCTGCTGGTGGAGCAGCTAGTTTTGCTTGGGCTAAGAAAAATGTTATTGGAGCCTTGCCGGGTGCAGCTGTTACTGTCACCTTACTCCCACCTATTGCCGCAATGGGGTTAGCTTTAGGTGATCAGTCATATCAGATATTTAGAGAATCTCTTTATATATATCTTCTAAACGTAGGAGGAATTATTATTGGTGGTTTAATTGTTTTCATTCTAATGGGTTTTTATAAATCTAGAAAAAAGGTAGTAAAAGAAGTTGAGGAAGAGGTAAAAAATGAAGAATAATTATTTTAAATATTTATCAT
>JAQICS010000043.1 GCA_027858435.1 Patescibacteria group bacterium
TTAAAAATTAATTATAAAAATTTATGGGTGAAGAAAAAAAAATTAACATTTTAGTAGTTGAAGATGAGATTCCTTTAATGGAAGCTATCAAAACTAAACTTGGTATAAGTGGTTTTGAAGTTGTTACAGCACGTACCGCCGAACAAGCTTTCGATTATTTAGAGAGTATGGATATAAAAGTTCTATGGCTTGATCACTACTTACTTGGCAAAGAAAATGGTTTAGATATTGTTAGTAAAGTTAAAAATAGTGATAAATATAGAAATATTCCGATTTTCGTAGTTTCCAATACAGCAAGTTCAGATAAAGTACAAAGTTATATTAATTTTGGTGTTTCTAAATATTACGTTAAATCAGATGTACGTTTAGACAAAATTGTTAATGATATTAAAGAATACCTAGAAAAACCAGAATAAATATCAATCAAGAAAAGCAAAAAAAGAAAGAGTAATTACTCTTTCTTTTTTTGTTTACCTTTTTTTGGCTTATTTTATTTTTTAATACTAGTTTTCTTTTTTATCTTTTTCACTACCTCCTTCTTCTCCTTCTTCTCCTTCTTCATTTTTTAATTTAGCAAGCTTATTCTTAAGTTCAACCATTTTTAACTCTCTATCGACCATTAAACTATTTAATTTTTCTAACTTGTTTCTCTGTCTTTCAATTTCAAATTCCTTTAATTTTCTAGCTGATATATCTTCAAACAAGGCGATTGAAAAAATCTTTTCATCAATGTTCATGTAGTTAAATAGAACTTCTATTACGTTTATAGTTGAATCTTCATTCTTAATTCTAAATTCTACTTTGCGAGAAGATTGATTTTTTTTAGAAAAAAATTCAAAATCTTTTATTTCTTTATTAGAATTGCTTTTAAATACCTTATCATATTTAATTACTTCTGATATCTTTTTTTCTTTTACCTCCTCTGATTTATAACCAAACATTTTTTTAGCTGTTTGATTCCACAAATCAATTACTTCATTCTTGTCATAAACCACTAGACCATAAGGAAATGAATTGATAAGAGAGGTAATTTTTTCTTTGTTATCTTCAACTTTTTGTAATACTATTTCTTTTTTTCTGATATAAAAAATAACAAAATAAATAATGCTAAAGATAATGATTAGTAATAATATAAGAATTATTCTGACTTCTTTTAAATTACTGGCAAAATAACTATACTCTATATCAGCCCCTAAAACACCAACAATTTGATTATTTTCATCAAAGATAGGAGTAAATTTAGAAAAATATGTTCCGTAACTATTAGTATAAACTTCGGAAAATAAAGCAGTTTTTTTATCAAACACCTCAAAAGCTTCCATGGGCGGGTTTTTGTAAAGTGAACCAGGTTCGATATAAGCTTCTTCTCCATAAGGAGTTGATTCAGCTAAAAAATATATATTATTCCCTCTTCTGACTAATAAGTAAATTGCATCTACTCCACTGGATAAAAATATATCACCCAATCCTTCAACTTCTCCCTTTAACCAAGCAACATCCTCGTGTTGTAAAATAGCTTCCCTGTCACCAATTAACTTACTTCCATTTTTAATTCTTTCCGGATTAATAACGGATGAGACAATTTCACTTGATAAATTTAATTCTTTATTAAAATCATTAATAACAATTTTTTTACTTAAACTCATAATTCCCACTACTGCCAATATAAATATGACAGCTAAGACAGCAATTAAAGAGTAGAGGGCTTTTTTACTAAATTTATGCATAAATGTAGATTAAATTTATCTTTACTATTATATTATAGCAAAGATTTGGCAACTAATAAATAAATTAAGACACTAACTATGTCTTGTATAATTGTGGCAATAGGGCCACTGGCATCCGCTGGGTCATATTTTAGACGACTAAAGGCAAAAGGTATTATTACTCCAGTTAAAAGAGATGATAAAACTGCTAGTAATAAAGAAAGTCCTAATACATAGGATAATTGTAAATTACTATAAAATAAATAAGAGGAAAAAAATACAATTAAAGAAATAACTACGCCAATCAAAGAAACTACTTCTAATTGTTTAA
>JAQICS010000045.1 GCA_027858435.1 Patescibacteria group bacterium
CTTTTTACTCTTGGCATATTAATTCAATATTTTTACTATCTGAAATAAACGATAATAAATCTTTATTATTTATAAGGTGTCAAAACATTAATAGTTTTGGAAATTGTGTTAGATGCACCAACATCTAATCTTTTTTGTCTAGTAGTTTTACCAGATTCACGAGCATTAAAATGATCTTGACCTGATTTTCTTTTCATTAACTTATCACCAGCAGTTTTTCTGTAGCGTTTAGCTGTTGCTTTATGTGTCTTTATTTTAGGCATATAATTTTTCCAGATTAAAAAATACAGGTTAATACCTGGATTTTTATCCTTATCTTATTTCTTGTTAACCAGTATAATATTAAATCTTCCTCCTTGATTTGTCAAGGCCTGTTCTATTTCAATTTTTAATTCTTCATTCTTTTTTAACTCTTCAACAAAGTTTTTCACAATTTCTGCTGCTTTTCTAGGGTATTGTCTTTCTCTTCCTTTAAGAAACAATTCTACTTTTATTTTATTATCTTTTAATAAAAACTTTTCTGCTTGTCTTAAGCGTAAGTTAAAATCATGATCACTAATTCTAAAAGATAACCTAATATTTTTCATTTCAACTTTTTTTTGTTGCATTTTTTGTTTATGAGCCAACTTCTCTTTCTCATATTTCATTTGACCCAAATTTACAATTTTAACTACCGGTGGTTCAGCTTTAGGATTCACCTCTACTAAATCAAGATCTGCATCCTTAGCCATCTCCTTTGCTTTTAAGGTATCAATTTTTCCAACCGCTTCTCCGTTCTCATCAATTAAAAAAACTTCTGAACTTTTAATTTGTTCATTTGATTTAATTTTTGGTTCTTTTGGTTTACTCTCAACTCTATGAAATTTAATACGCATTGTTATTTTTTTTATTTAATTATCTTATATATTTTATAACGCATATTTTGATTTTAGTCAACAAATAACGGAAAATTAATATATTCTTTTATGAATTGCTCAAGGGTCTTGACAATTATTTTTTTATGCTATACAATTCATCTTGTTAAAAATAAAATAGAATATTGAAAAAGTATAACGAGATATAAGATTTTATATCTATGTTTTTTTCTGTCTATTTAGAACGTTAAAAATTACATATATACAATCATGGTGATGGTTTGAATTTTGATGCTGATTAGCATCAATTCGAAAAATCAAATTTTTTGTCCGTTTTATAAAACGGAATCAATATATATCAATTGAAAGATTTATCTTTCAATCGAGTCAATCAAATTTTTAGAGAGTTTGATCCTGGCTCAGGATGAACGCTGGCGGCGTGTCTAAGGCATGCAAGTTGAATGTCTATAGCAATATAGGCATGGCAAACGGGAGAGTAACACATTAGTAACCTACCTCTAAGATGGGGATAACCAGTCGAAAGACAGGATAATACCCAATGGTATTAAATAACATAAGTTATTTAATTAAAGCTTTTGCGCTTAGAGAGGGACTTATGTCCTATCAGCTAGTTGGTGAGGTAATAGCTCACCAAGGCTATGACGGGTATGGGGTGCGAGAGCATGATCCCACTCACTGGGACTGAGACACTGCCCAGACTCCTACGGGAGGCTGCAGTCAAGAATATTCCTCAATGGACGAAAGTCTGAAGGAGCGACGCCGCGTGTATGAAGAAGCCTTTCGGGGTGTAAAATACTTTTAACTGTGACGAAACAATGACGGTAGCAGTTGAATAAGGGGCTGCTAACCTCGTGCCAGCAGCAGCGGTAATACGAGGGCCCCAAGCGTTATCCGGATTTATTGGGCGTAAAGCGTCCGTAGGTGGTTTATCACATCTCCTGTTAAATCTCGAGGCTCAACCTCGAGTCGGCGGGAGAGATGGGTAAACTAGAGACTGGAAGAGGCAAACGGAATTGCTGGTGTAGGGGTTAAATCCATTAATATCAGCAGGAACATCAAATGCGTAGGCAGTTTGCTAGGACAGTTCTGACACTCAGTGGACGAAAGCGTGGGGAGCGAATGGGATTAGATACCCCAGTAGTCCACGCCGTAAACGATGGATACTAAGCATTGGAAGTATCGACCCTTTCAGTGTTGTTAATTTAAGGTAACCCGTTAAGTATCCCGCCTGGGGAGTACGAGCGCAAGCTTAAAACTCAAAGGAATAGACGGGGACCCGCACAAGCGGTGGAGCATGTGGTTTAATTCGACGATAAGCGAGGAACCTCACCAAGGCTTGACATCTAGCTGCAAGGTCTGGAAACAGATCCGCCTTCGAGGGTGCTAGACAGATGCTGCATGGTTGTCGTCAGCTCGTGTCGTGAGATGTACCGTTAAGTCGGGAAACGAGCGCAACCCTGATCCTATGTTTTACATGTCATGGGAGACTGCCCGTTTTAAATGGGAGGAAGGTGGGATGACGTCAAATCAGCATGGTTCTTACGCCTTGGGCAACACACGTGCTACAATGGAAAATACAGAGGGAAGCCAAACCGCGAGGTGGAGCAAATCCCTTAAAATTTTTCTCAGTTCGGACTGAAGGCTGCAATTCGCCTTCATGAAGTTGGAATCGCTAGTAATCGTGGATCAGCTATGCCACGGTGAATACGTTCTCGGGTCTTGTACTCACCGCCCGTCACGTCAAGGGAGTTGGTAGTGCCCGAAGGCTCATTTTATATGGGACGAAGGCAAGACTGATGACAGGGACGAAGTCGTAACAAGGCATCCGTAGCGGAAGCTGTGGATGGATCACCTCCTTTCTAGGGAGTTAATTTCTTTTTATCCGCTTGGAAAAAAGAAATAGTCGCCTCTAACATTGAGTTAGAGTGTTCGAATTGATGCTATTCAGTTTTAAAATTTATCACCAATATAAAAACTACTATTACTAGTAGTTTTTTTTGTATACAAAAAAACCATCTTCTTTTACAAAGATGGTAAAAAAAACCTATTTTATTTATAAAATAAAGTAAAATTTTTTAATTATGCAAAATTAAATAATTCCAATAGCATTCTTTAATTTGTTTAATCTTTCTTGAGCTATCTTTTCAGCTCTTTCTTTACCTTTTTCAAGTATTTCTAAAACATTTTCATCGGAGTAGCTATTATATTTTTCTTGAAAAGTTATTAAGAAGTTTTCCACAACGTCAGCTAATGCATTTTTAAACTCTCCATAACCACTATCTTTATGATCTTTTACTAACCTTTTCACCTCTCTGTTTCCTAGTCCAGCATAAATATTTAATAGATTTGAAATAGCTGGTTTGTCTTCTAGGTTAAAATATATACCAGTATTTGAATCAGTTACTGCTTTCATTATCTTTTTCCTACCAACTTCAGGTTTATCAAGAAGAGCAATGGCATTATTTTCATTTTCGTCACTTTTACTCATCTTTTTACTTGGATCTAAAAGAGACATAATTCTCGCTCCATCTTTTTTTACAACTGCTTTTGGAATGGTAAATATATCTCCATAGGTATTATTAACTCTTTTAGCAATATCGCGGGCTAATTCAACATGTTGAATTTGATCTTCACCAACTGGAACTACTTCAGTACCATATAGGAGGATATCGGCAGCCATTAAAACAGGGTAGTCATATAATCCGACGGAAGCTGACTCTTTATTCTCACCAGTCTTGTCCTTGAATTGAGTCATTTTATTTAAATCAGAGATTCTTGCTCCAATGCAATTTAATATCCAAGCTAATTCTGTGTGCGCGCTAACATCAGATTGTTTAAAGATAATTGATTTTTCCGAATCAATACCAGCAGCTAAATATATCTTAGCTGTTTCTATAACTCTTTTTCGAAGTTCTTTTGGATTTTTTTTAACAGTTATCGCATGATAATCAACTACACAAAAAATACATTTATCTTCATCCTGAAGATTGGGCCATTGAGATAGGGCGCCAATATAATTTGCTATATTTAATTTTCCAGAAGGTTGAATTCCAGAAAAAACAATTTTTTCATCTTTTTCCATATTTTTTTCATTATATTATAGTTTAATCATAATTTATATCTTCTATTTTGGCAAATATAAAGGCTGAATAATTAAATTCGGCCATGGAAAGATCCGTTAAAAAAAGCAAGCTTTTAACTTACAACCTTTTTCTAATTATTAGAAACTGTTCTTTTTCAAAGAAATTAATATAATTATATGCTGTTTTTTTAGTGTATTTAATAAAAATCACGATTTTGACAAATACTTATATAATTACTATAATTAATTCATTAAAAAGAAAAGTTTATATAATTTTTCATATTTTTTGATTAGTAAAAAAATAATTATGATAGATTTTAAGAAAAAATTAGACGAAGAGGATAGAATGAATGGTTTATACAAAGAAGAGGAGGAAATAGAAAAAATATTACCTAAAAAAAAGAAAAAAAGAATTAGTAATTTTTTAATATTAGCAATTGTTTTATTTATAATTTTCTCAGGTAAGATAATAATGTCTAGTCCAGGGGCAGTTGAATGGATGGAAACTAATAATTTTTTTAGCACTATTAAACAATTAACACCGAGTCTTGATAAAAATTTAAAAGGTGAAAATTATGATAGAATAAACATATTACTTTTAGGTATAGGTGGAGGAGATCATGATGGTGCATACTTAACAGACACAATGATATTAGCTAGCTTAAAACCATCTACCAAAGAGGTCTCTTTAATTTCTTTTCCTCGTGATTTAGTTTCACCGGTTAATGATTGGCAAAAAATTAATAGTATCCATGCCTATGCAGAAATGAATAACCATGGATCTGGGGGTAAAAAAACAATAGAATCAATGGAAGAATTATTAGATATAGATATTCCATATTATATAAGAGTTGATTTTGCTGGTTTTTCTAAAATAATAGATGATTTAGGTGGTATAAAAATAGATGTTGAAAATTCTTTTACCGACTATAAATATCCAATTATGGGTGAAGAGGATAATCCAGATTATTATTCACGCTTTGAAGTGCTAAGCTTTAAAGAGGGTCCACAAAAAATGGATGGAGAAACTGCTTTAAAATACGCTCGTAGTCGCCATGCAGCTGGAATTGAAGGCTCTGATTATGCTAGAGCAAGAAGACAACAGTTAGTTATACAAGCTATTAAAGACAAAGCTCTGTCTGGAGATGTTCTTTTAAACCCTTCTACTATAAGCAAGGTTTTAAATGAACTTGAAAAAAACATTTCAACTAATCTAGAGATTTGGGAAATAATTAAATTATGGAATATTGGTAAAGATATTGAAAAGAAAGATATTTCAAGCTTTGTCTTAAATGATGCTCCTGATAATTATTTAATAGCTAGTCGAGGAGAAAATGGCGCCTTTATTCTTGTACCTAGAACTGGTAATTACAATAATATAAATGAAATGGTAAAAGATATTTTTAAACCAGAAGAAGAAAAAGAAACAAATATTTCAAATAATTATATTCAAGTAAGACAAGCAAGTGAAGATTTAAGCGTCTCAGTTTTAAATGGAACCTGGATTAATGGTTTAGCAGGCAGAACTTCTGCCGTTGTTAAACAAAGTGGTTTTGATGTTTTTGAGGTTGCAAATGCTCCACAAAGGGACTATAATCAAACAACTGTCTATAGTTTAAACAAAGAAGCAAATGAGGATTATGATTTACTATCAGAAATAACTAGTGCTAAAAAATCATACACCACACCAGAATGGACAGAAGAATATATAAATGCAACCACTTCTCCTGATTTTATTCTTGTTCTGGGAACTGATTCAAATAAATAATTTATATGATTGAAAGAAATAAAAATGATAAACCTTTGGTAGCAATTTTTGGTAGAACTAATGTTGGAAAATCTACACTTTTTAACTGTTTAACTGAAAAAAAGCAAGCCTTAGTTTCAAATATTTCTGGCACCACCAGGGATAGTAATTTAGGTTTAGTTGAATGGAATAATAAATCATTCAACATTGTTGATACTGCTGGTATTCTTAATTACAGATTACTTGAAAAAGAAAATAAAGATGAAGGAATAGATGAAAAAACGCAAGAACAAGCTAGAAGATATCTTGATAAAGCTGATTTAATAATATTTTTAGTAGATGCTAAGGCTGGAATGCTTCCAGAAGATAAAGAACTTGCTAAGACTATTAATAGAATTGATAAGTATAAAAAGAAAACTATTTTAGTAAGTAATAAGGTTGATAGTTTAAGAACCGCTCCTGAAGCTGCTGAATTTAACAAGCTAGGACTTGGTGAGCCTTTTTTGATATCTGCTGTTAGTGGTTTAGCAACTGGAGATTTATTAGATCTACTTGTAGAAAAGTTAAAGTTTAAAAAAATAATTAAAAAAAATAAGGGTTTAAAAAACTATAGTGTAGCTGATGAAATCAAAGTATCACTAGTTGGAAAACCAAATGCTGGAAAATCTTCTCTTCTTAATTCTATATTAGGATATGAAAGAGTTATTGTTTCACCAATACCTCATACAACAAGAGAAGCTCAAGACACGGAGGTAATATACAAAGATAATTCAATTAGATTAATTGATACAGCTGGTATTTCTAGACAAGGTAAAAAGGGTAAGGGTTTGCAAAAATTTGGAATCGAAAATTCATTGGGTATTTTAAAAAAAAGTGATATTGCTCTTCTTGTTTTGGATTTAAGTAACCCTATAACTCATCAAGATTTAAAAATTATTGATGAAATTATATCAAAAAGAGCTAGTTTAATAATCATTGCTAATAAGTGGGATAAAATTGAAGATCGCGATACTAAAGAATGGACAAATTACTTAAGAGATAAATTGCCTTTTGTATCATTTGCTCCAATTCAATTTCTTTCTGCCAAAACTGGAGAAAAGGTTAGTAAAATTATGGATTTAATTTTACAAATTGCTGAAGAAAGAAAAATATTTCTTAGCGAATCGCAAACTGAAAAATTTCTAAAACGTGTAGTTAAAATTCATAAACCAGCTAAAGGAAAAGGTACAAAAGCACCTCACATTTATGAATTTAAACAAATAAAGAATGATCCTCCATTGTTTAATGTTAGAATAGGACCAAACGATGATCTACATTTTTCATATGTTAGATTCATGGAAAATAGATTACGTGAAAGACATAGTTTTTTAGGTACTCCAATTAACATTAAAATTGCTAAGGCTACAAAATCTCATACTACTTTTAATATTAAAAAATAATTATGAAAATTATTGTTGCTCTTGGTAATCCTGGTGAAAAATTTAAAAACACAAGACACAACATTGCTTGGTTAGCTCTAGATTATTATTTAGGT
>JAQICS010000010.1 GCA_027858435.1 Patescibacteria group bacterium
TTTGATGACTGTATTAAGGTGGTTTCAAAGGTTTTAAAAAATAATCTTAAATAATAAGTGTTATGACTATTATTGCAGTTTATCTTATTGGATATTTTATATATAAAGCAACAAAAATATGAAATGTATAATTTGTAAAAAAGAAGAATGTTCTGATGATAATAATGTATGCCAATATTGTTCAACTTCAGGGCAAGAATATAAACAAGATAATAATTTAATAACTAAGTAGTATGAGAAACTTTAAAACTGGAGCTGTTAGAGATACAAGTAATAATAAAATATCATACTATGGATTTAGACATCCCTTAGTAGAACACTCCTATGGTAAATATATGTTAAGGCATAGAGAACAAGCTGATGGTAAGTTAAGAAGCCCTAATAACTGGTGGGGTGGTTGGTCAGAAGATACAAGTATTGATAGCTTAGCAAGACACGTAGCAGATTTAGAATGTTTACACGCTGGTTTATTCGTTTATAAGGTAAGAACTAAAGATGGTGAAGCAACAGAAGTCTTTACTAAAAAGCAACCATTAAAGAAAGGATGGACTGAAGTAAATAAAGAGGAGAGTTATAACGCGATTAAGTTTAACTGTAATTCTGGCTTATTAAGGTATTTATCTTAAAATACTTGACACAATTATTAGGTATGCTATAATAGTATTGTAATAGCTTGAGAGGTAGTAGATGTCCACGAGGCGGTAATTCAAATCAAGAAAACGTTTACTCCTCTCTGGCTATAACTTAAACAATAACTTACTTAATAATAACTATATGACTATTAACAAACTACAAACAGCTAGGTATTACAAACTTGGCTTTAATAACAACCTACAACTCGTTACCACTTATAAGGGATTAGAATGGATGGGAACAGATAGAGAACTAGATGCTTACAACAAACAACTAAGTGAAGAAAAACCTACCCTATGTGAATTATGTGGTGATGTATTCTATTCTAATGAAGAGAGTGAAGTAGAGAGTATTAAAGAATCAGGTATGTGTAATAATTGTGCTTATAAACATATTAAATAATATGATTAATCCAAACAACAACAAGATGTATTAGAAGCAATAGAGGATATACTAGGTACAGATATACCCTTAAAAAGCGTTGAGAGGCTCACAGAGAGGCAGAAGGAGTGGTTTGTGAAGCTATATACCAAATACACTTTTGGAGGTGTAGAAACAGACGAGGTTAAAAGAGTAATTAATAAATTGATATGAAATGTTTAAATTGTGGTGAACCTTTAGAAGAAAGAATTAAGTTATGTAAAGAGTGTTTACCTATTGTAGAGAAGAGAAAGCTAAAAGCAAATATAAAGCTAAACCTTAAAGAAGCTAAGTATTTTGAAAAGTATGATTATCACCAAAGAATAGAAATGGCAGAGTATAATCAGTATATAGAAAGGGCTGATAAATACACTAAAGCACTTGTGGAAAGTTCGGGGTTGCACAAGGATATGGTATAGTGTATACTATAGGTACAACATAAGAAAATACGAAGAGGGTATCTGCAGAGGTCTTTTCGTGAGTATTTAATAAAGCAATTCACATTGTCTTGATTTTTATACCCACGGCACTTTGGCTCAGGCTAGAGTGTAAGGACTTCTACAAATGCCCTTTTTTTTATTATAAAATAGCTGATTGAAAAAATGATTATAAATCAAACAATCGGAGCAAGTAATATATAACGCCAAGAAGGAGAAATAAATCTCCTTTTTAGGCTATGCTGATATGAGTAAAAGCTCTAACAATAAGTATGTAGAGGATAGTCCTAATGGCGTGATAATTGATTTGTCTAAAGTATATCTTAATAAAGGTGAAATAATAATATATGATACATACGATTCTAAACAGCCTAAGAACAATAACACTAGAAAGAATAATAAGAGAAGCAACAATAATAATACAAAAAAGGATATAGTATAATATTTATACCATATCCTAAAAAAGTATGCAAGGCCATATATTATTCTTTTAACTATATTCCTTAATATAAGGCTCTATTCTTAAAGTATTTTTATTCTTTAAAAATAGATCTCTTTCTTCTTTGTTTTTAAAAAGATAAAGAGCATAACCACCATAACCACCACCGCTATATTTCCTGGCTATTTCATTAAATTCAGGAAGAGTTTCCATACCTTCTTCTTTTTGTATTTCATAGCTTAAATTAATAGCTGAGGCTAGTTTGTTGATATCAAGTTTAAATGGATTACAAGCTTCTTTTGCAGTATGTGAAGCTTTAATGATTTTGTTAAAGTCACGATTATTGTCAACATTACTAGCTGAGTGATGATCACTACCTGTCCAATAAAGGGCCATTTTTCCTTCTAAAAAGTCTGGGTTGACCTTGTATTCAAGAATTGGCTTTTCGCCGCTCCTAAAAACACATAGACCGGTTTCTAGGATTGCGGCTGGGTCTTGCCAGCCAACACCTGAGTTAAGTTCTTCTTCAACGCCATTTTTTCCAGTTAGGATGGAATAGGCGGCAGATCCTCCTAAACCAGAACCTATTTCATAATCCCATTTATTTAAACTAACTTTTGGTGAAATAGTGCAATTTACTATATATGCATTATCTTGGGAAAATTTAGGAACATCTAACCATCCACCAGCAAAATCAACTCGTAAGGGGATGTCAAAAGGTGCTTTAATATAGCTTATTATCTCAGAAGTTGATATTTTCTCATAGTTTAAGCTTTTAGGTAGCACCACATACTCAGCACCCACTTTATCACATAACTCTTTTTTCTTTTCACTATATTTATCATCTTCTGTTACCACTAAAAAGTCTGGTTTTATATCCAGGAAATGATTTTTAAAATCAAGACCGATTTCATCTAAATAATTTCCAACAACAACTTCATCTACCATACTAAGGGATTTAAGTATTCTTTTTTTATGTTCATCAGGAACCGAAGACTTCTTCTTTTTGTGTAACAGAAGAGATTCGTTTCCAGCAAAAGATACAATTAAATAGTCACCAAGCGCTTTAGCTTGAGAAAAGAATTCTATGTGTCCTCCATGTAGGATGTCAAAGCATCCTGATACAAAAACTTTTTTCATAATTGTTTAAACTAATATGCTATTAACATCACCTCTTCATTAAGAGAAAAGGAGTTAGCTTTTTTAATGTAAAATTTATAATCAATATTTAAGTCTTCTAACATTGGCTTTATTTCAAAGAAGTCATTAGCATTGTGATATATTGAAATAGCTAAAATTGGTTTAAAGCTTTTAATAGTATTAATTGCACCTTTTAAAGCCTTTTGTTCAAAACCTTCAATATCCATTTTAATTAAATCAACTGATTGTATATTATTTTCTTCAACATAATTATCAATAGTAGTCATTAATATTTTCTGCCCTTTATTTGATATTTTAGATGATGTTCCATTGATTTCAATATTAACTTCTTTATTTTGATCTCCAATAGCAAGATTGACAGGAATAATGTTTTTTAATTTTAAAGAATTAATATTATTATTTAAATCTAAGTAATTAATATTATCTGCTTCAAAAGCGAAAATACTTTTAGCTAAGAAGCTATCCATTAAAGCAAATGAGGAATCTCCATTGTATGCACCAATGTCTAAAAATGTTCCATTCTTTAATCTATTTATTGATTCATCATTTAACCATTTTAAACCACTTAAACCCCAGATACTTTCTACTCCTTGAGAATTAAAAGAAGCTTTTCTAAATTTTTTATTAAACTTTTTTATTTTACTAACACAATCTTTTTGTTCAATAATTTCGTCTGGCTTAAATTGAGATGAAAGATTTAATAGGTTATTTGAATAAACATAATGATTACGCTTCAAAATATTTTTAACTTCTAATATACTTTTTTCATCTAAGTCTTTAATTAGTTTATCTAAGTTATTATTATATTCAATAC
>JAQICS010000057.1 GCA_027858435.1 Patescibacteria group bacterium
GATGAGAGTGTTGAAGAGATGAAAGAAATCTCTAGTAAGACGGATAAAACAAATATTGACAAAATATTAGAGGATTTAAAAAACATGTAAAATATATGGATTACGAAAAAAACCAAAAAAACTTAGAAAACAAAAATGAAAACCAAGAAAATCAAGAAAATAGTTTTGAGGATCCTTTTAATCCAGAAAATAATATTGATGATATTAAAGATAGTGCAATTGAAAAAGGAGAAGAAAAAATAGAAAGCAGCGAAGAAAATTTAAATAATAGTTTTGATGCTTTATCGGAATCTGTAGAAAATGATGCGGAAATTACCTCTGAAATGTCTGAAGTTAAAAATAAAGCAGAAGAAAAAATTAATTCTAGTCACGAAGATTTTAAGAAAAAAGTTGAAAGTGTTAATAATGATGAAGAAAAGGAAAATGTAAATGAGAAAAAAGAAGAAAAAGTAGAAAAAGAAAACAATAATTTTGAGAAAGAAACTGAAGTAGTAAATAATATTAAAGAAGCTAACATAGAAATAAATAAACTTAAATTAGAATATAAAAAAGCTAAAGGAAGTGAAAAAGAAAATATTAAAGCAGAAATAGAAAATAATAAAGAAAAAATTAGAGAAAACAAGAAAGAATATTTAGATATTTCTGCTAATAATATTTCAATTGAAATAAGAGAAGAGCTTGAAAAAAATCCAGAAAAATTTGATGAACTTACAAACAAAGCTTCTCTGTCAGCTTTGGAAAAATTAGATGAAAGTGTAGCAGAATCAGTTTCGGAAAAAAAGAGTAATGAAAGAATTAAAAAGGCCTTTGCTAAAATAGGAAAACACCTACCAAAAAATAAATATGCTCAAGCAGCTATGGTGGCGGGAATAGTAGCCACTGGAACTGTAGCGGCTACTACTAGTGGTTTAGGAGTTTTAGCATTTGGTACTAAAATGGCTATTATGGCTGGAAAATCTATGGCTGGAGTTCTAGCAGGTGAAAAAATAGCTGATTTTGTAGAGAAAAATATAGACAAACGTCAAGAAAAGAAAGAGAATAAGATGGTAGAAAAATTAGATGGATCTTTAGATAGTTTAATCGATCTTCATGAGAAAAAAATGAAATCTAAGAAAGTAAATGAAAGAATAAAAAAATACTCAAAAATAGGAACTCATCTTTTAATGGCTGGTAGTTTTATTGGTGGAATGGATATATTACATCAGGGAATATCTAGTGCTGTTAGTCATGGGGCTGAGCAAGCTGCCAGTCACGGATCACACACTTTGAGTACAGTATTTGAACATAGTTTTAAACATGCTGGCTATGATATAGGCGGAGATAAATTTGTTCATAAATCTACCCATGCTCACAAAGACATGAAAAAAGCTGCTTAAAAACTTGACTAAAAATATAAATTCGTTAATATATTAGTATAAACTAAAAAAAACTGATTATGGAAAGCAACGTTATTTGGTATATCGGCGCAGGAGTTGCAATATTTTTATTAGCTCTTTTATATGCAGATTTAAAAGAAAAAAAAGAAAAAAAAGAAAAAAAAGAAAAAAAATTAAAAGAAAAAGAAAAAGAGAGTTAAACAAGCCACCTCAATTAAAGGTGGCTTTTTCTTTTCTTGATTCTTAAAACGTGATAAACTCACTATATGAACAAAAAAGAAGAAAGAATAATTATCATTGATGGAAACGCCTTAATTCATCGCAGTTTTCATGCTATTCCTCCCACCCTTAGAACTAAAGATGGGCTTTTAGTGAACGCGGTTTTTGGCTTTAGCTCTTTTCTTTTAAAGGCTTTGACGGAATTTAAACCAGAATATGTAGTCCTAACTTTAGATAGAGCCGGAAAAACTTTTAGACATAAAGAATTTTCTGACTATAAAGCAAACAGAGTTAAAGCTCCGGATGACTTGTATGAGCAAATTCCTTTAATTAAAGACCTAGCTAATGCTTTAAATATTTCCATTTTTGAATTAGACGGCTTTGAAGCTGATGATTTAATTGGCACAATTTGTAATAAACTAGATGATAATAAGGATTTAGAGAAAATAATTATAACTGGTGACCTAGATACATTGCAGTTAATAAACAATAACACTAAGGTATATACTATGAGTCGTGGTCTTTCAGATAGTGTTATATATGATATATCTAAAGTTAAAGAAAGATATGGACTAAAGCCAGAACAAATTATTGACTACAAAGCTTTAAGGGGAGATCCAAGCGATAATATTCCTGGTGTAAAAGGAATAGGAGAAAAAACGGCAAGTCAGCTATTAATTGACTACAAGAATTTAGATAATTTATATAAAAAAATAGAAGATGAAAAGTCCGATAAAATTAAAGAAACAATAAAAAATCTCTTAATTGAATACAAAAAATATGCCTATCTTAGCCAAAGTTTAGCCACTATAGACAAAAATACTCCAATTAAAATATCTTTAAAAGATTTAAAATTTCCAGATTTTGATGTAAATGAAGTAATTGAGCTTTTTAAAGACTTAGGATTTAATTCACTAATTAAAAGACTTGATTCTTTTGCTAGTAACACTTTAAAGAAGGAGCAAATTTCGTTATTTGATAATAATAATAATTCTTTTTTAAAAATAAATCGCAAAGAATTAGAAGATAAATTAAATAAAATAAAGAATAAAGAAGAGATATTTATCTCAAGTATTAAATCTGAGCAAGATGAAAACTTTATTTACCTTTCATCTCAGTCTTTAGGAAATATTAAGGTAAATATAGAAGAAAACTTTTCTTCTTTAAAAACATTTTTAGAAAATGGTAACAATAAAATAATTGGTCACAACTTAAAGAGAATAAAAATTAATTTAAACAAAGAAAATATTAATTTAAATGGCATTTATTTTGATACAATGATAGCCGCTTATTTATTTGAACCAAGTAAAAGAAATTATGATTTAAATAAGCTTGCCTTTTCTGAATTTGGTTTTGAAAAAGAAGAAAAGCTAGAAAATAAGGAAGAAGTTGAGATAATTAAAAAACTATATAATAAATATTTTAAAAAACTTAAAGAAGAAAATCTTGATGAACTGTTTTTTGATATAGAAATGCCTATTGTTGAAATTCTAGCAAATATGGAAATAACTGGAATACATCTCGACAAAAAACCAATTGAAAAATTAAGTAAAAAAACAGAAGATAAGTTAAAAAAACTTGAGGAAGAAATTCATAGTCTAGCTAAAGAAAAATTTAATATTAATTCCACCAAACAACTAAAAGAAGTATTGTTTGAAAAATTAGAGCTACCAACTAAGGGGATTAAAAAAACTAAAACCGGTTTTTCAACTGCTGAAGATCAATTAGAGAAACTAATAGATGTTCACCCTATCGCTAGCAAACTTCTTAAATACCGTGAATACAGTAAACTTTTAAATACATATTTAAAACCACTTCCCTTAATCGTTAACTCAAAAACTAAAAGAATTCACAGTCATTTTCATCAAACTATTGCTGCCACTGGTAGATTATCCTCAAGTGAGCCTAATTTACAAAATATTCCTAACCGTAGTGAAGACGGAACACTAATTCGTCAAGCTTTTGTAGCTAAAACTGGTTGGAAACTTTTAAACTTTGACTATTCACAAATTGAATTAAGAGTCAGTGCCTATTTTTCTAAAGACAAAAAAATGACTCAAGCATTTAAAGAAGATAGAGATATTCATAGAACTACTGCTGCTTCTATTTACAACGTTTCTGAAAAAGAAGTTAGTCCTAAAATGAGACAAGCTGCTAAAGCAATTAACTTTGGAATAATTTATGGACAAGGACCTCACGGATTATCTCAATCAACAGAACTTTCATATTCTGAAGCTAAAGAATTTATTGCTAAATATTTTGAAACCTATCCTGATATTAAAAAAATGACAGATGGTTTTATTGATTTTGCTAAAGAAAATTTGTATGTAGAAACACTGCTTGGAAGAAAAAGACCACTTCCAGAAATTACTTCATCTATTCCAATGATTGAAAAGTCAGCTCAAAGAATGGCCATTAACACACCTATTCAAGGAACAGCCGCTGATATAATTAAAAAGGCAATGATAGATGTATATTCGGAAATAAATGATAAGTCAGATGAAATTAAATTAATTCTTCAGGTTCATGATGAGTTGATATTTGAGGTAAAAGAAGATTATATAGACAAATATCAAAACAAAATAAAAGATATAATGTCAAAAGCAATTGATATTGGTATTCCATTAAAAATTAAAAGCTCTTTTGGTGATAATTGGAGTCAATTAGAATAAATTAAATATTTTATTTACTAACATAACTATGAAAAATAAAAAAATAAAAAAAATTGCTCTTTTAGGATTAGGTCTTGAAAACCAATCTATGCTTAAATTACTTGATAAACATAATGCACCAGTTGAAATCACTATTTGTGATTATAGAGATGAGAGTAAACTAAAAGATATTAAAGTTAAAAACATTTCTCTTAAATACCAATGTGGTGTTAAATTTAATTCTGATTTAGAAAAGTTTGATATCTTATACCGCTCACCTGGTTGGTCACTATCATGTCCAGGAATCAAAAAAGCGAAAAAATACGGAACAGAAATTAGCAGTCCAATAAATTTCTTTTTTGAAACTTGTCCGAGTAAAAACATTATTGGAATTACTGGTAGCAAAGGAAAAGGAACTACCGCTACTTTAATTTATAAAATAATAAAGAAACATCTAGAAGAAAAACTAGAAAAAGAAAGCAAAGAAAAAAATAAAAATGTTTGGCTTGGAGGAAATATTGGTATCGCTCCTTTAACTTTTTTAGAAAAAATAAATAGCAATGATTTTGTGGTTTTAGAATTATCAAGTTTTCAACTAGAAGACTTAAATTATTCTCCTAAATACGCAGTTATTACCAACTTATTCAAAGAGCATCTATCACCAGCTGACCCTAAAAACCCGAACTACCACTCCTCTTTTACTAAATATTTTCAAGCTAAATTAAACATTGCTTTAAATAAAGAAAATAAATATTTAATTGTTAATGAAAAGCTAAAAAATAAAATTGAAGCGGAAAAAATAAATAGTAAAATAATATACTTTACTAAAAGTGAATTAGAATCTAAACTATCTGGTGAGTATAATAAAGAAAATATAGATGCTGCCTCAAAATTAACTTCTTTGTTAAAAATAAACAAAAAAACAATTAAAAAGGTAATAAAAAATTTTAAAAACTTAGAACATCGTTTAGAAAAAGTAGCTAACATTGAAGGAGTTAGATTCTTTGATAATAGTTTTTCTACCACTCCTGAAAGTACAATTTGTGATCTTGATTCTTTTGAAGAAAAAAATATTATTCAAATTGCTGGTGGAGCTGATAAAGGAGCTGATTTTAAAAGTTTAGCTAAAAAAATTAAAGAAAAAACTAAGTTTTTAATTCTTCTTCCTGGATCTGGTACTGATAAGATTATAAAAGAACTAGAAAAAATAAATTATCCTATAGATAAATTATTTTTAGCAAAAAATATGAAAGAAGCAGTCAAAAAATCTATTATTAAAAGCGTATCGGGAAATGTTGTCTTGCTTTCAACAGGCTGTGCTAGTTTTGGAATTTTTAAAAACTATAAAGAAAGAGGAGATTTGTTTAAACAATATGTTAAAGAACGAGCAGAACAATAAAATAGGAATTTTTGACTCTGGTTTAGGTGGTTTGAGTGTTTTAAAACATCTTTTAAATGACTTACCTGAATATGAGTACATATATTTAGGAGACAACGCAAGACTTCCCTATGGAGATAAGTCAGAAGAAAAAATATATGAATATAGCCGTGAAGCTATAGAGTTTTTATTTAAAAAAGGTTGTAATTTAATAATAATTGCCTGCAATACTGCCTCAGCCCAAGCGCTACCAAGACTACAAAAAGAATTAATTAACGAAAAGAATGATAAAAGAAGAATACTTGGAGTGATAAGACCACTAGCGGAACATGTTTCTTCTTGTCATTTTAAAAAGGTTGGAGTAATTGGCACGAAATCTACAATTAATTCACATGCCTATCAATTAGAAATTAAAAAAATAAATCCAAAAATAGAAGTTATAGAAAAAGCTACCCCACTTCTTGTTCCTTTAATCGAAAATTCCTGGTCAAAAAAACCAGAAACAAAAATGATTTTAAAAAAATATTTAAAATCATTAAAAGATAAGGAAATTCAAAGTCTTGTTTTAGCTTGCACTCACTATCCTCTTCTTTTAAAAGATATTAGACGAATTTGTGGTAAAAATATTGATGTGCCTGATCCTGGAAAAATAGTATCACTTAGTTTAAGTGACTATATTGATCGTCACAGTGAATTAAAACTTAACAAAAACAAAGAAAATAAAGTTACTTTTTTTGCTACAGATGAGCAAGAATTATTTAAAGATTTAGGGTCTAAGTTTTTAGGTAAAAAAATTAAAGAAATTAAAAAAGCTAAATTATAATATGATAATACTTTTTCATGGTGAAGATAGTTATCGCTCAAAAAAAGCATTAGCTGATCTTAAAAACAAGTTCATAAAAGATGTTGATCCTGAAGCAAACAATCTCTTTACTCTTAGTGGAGAGAAAATTGATGTAAAGAATTTTGAAGAAACAGTTAAAAATACTTCTCTTTTTTCTTTTAAAAGATTAATAATTATTGAATGTTTATTTAAAAACAAAAAGACATCAATTTTTGACCCTATTTTAGAAATTATTAAAACACAAGAAAATAAAACAGAAGATACTATAATCTTCTATGAAGATGAAAAAACACAAGACAAAAAATTAACAAATAAGCAAGGAAAAAAATTATTTAACTTTTTAAAAGAACAAAAATTTTCTAAAGAATTTAAAAAATTAAGCCAACAAGGTAAATTAGTTTTTATCCAAAAAGAACTTAACGGTTATAATAAAAAAATAACTAATTCAGCAGCTAACTTTCTATTAAATTCTTTTTCAAATGATAATTGGGCTCTTATGAACGAGTTAAAGAAAATATCATTTTCAATTGATAAAGAGATTATCACTCTTGAAGATGTAAAAAAGGTAAGTAAAGAAATATTTTATGAAGATATTTTTACTTTAACCGATGCAGTTTCACAAAAAGACACAAAAAAATCATTAGAATTACTGGAAAAACAAAAATTAGCTGGTCTTAGCAATGATTTTCTCTTGACAATGCTTGTTAGGCATTTTAAAATACTTCTTTATGTAAAAGAAAGTTTCCTAAAAGGTAAAGATCAGGGCACAATTGCTAGTAATTTAAAACTACACCCTTTTGTCGTCAAAAAAAGTTTAGCACAAATAAATAAATTTGATTTTAATGAATTAAAAGATATTTTAAATAAATTAATTGAAATTGATTATAAAAATAAAAGTGGAAAAGCCAATCTTTCACACGCATTATTTTCCTTTGTCACCTCAATATAATTTTAAAAACATCATTTATTTCAATAACTTGCTTTTTTCTTTTTTGTTTGTTATAGTTTCTCCAGGATTTTTTGCTAGTTTTTTGTAAATAAAAATGCGGGCAATTAGCTAAGTTGGTTAGAGAGCAACACTGATACTGTTGAGGTCGGAGGTTCAAATCCTCCATTGCCCACCAATAAAATATAGCGGGATAGAGCAGTTGGCAGCTCGCCAGGCCCATAACCTGGAGGTCGTCGGTTCGAGTCCGACTCCCGCAACAAGTTTGCCTCGGTAGCTCAGTGGTAGAGCAAAGGACTGAAAATCCTTGTGTCGTCAGTTCGATTCTGACCCGAGGCACAAAAAACCGATACACTCGGCTATTTTTTCGGGGTGTGGCCCAGTTGGTCTAAGGCGCCTGGTTTGGGACCAGGAGATCGTGAGTTCAAATCTCACCACCCCGACCCTTGATTTTTATTCAATATCGTGTTAATCTAGGACTGATCTAATAATTAAACAAATACATTCAATATGCCAAACAAGAAATCGGCAGAAAAAGAGCTAAGAAAAACAAAAAAAAGAACTATAGATAATAAGAAAGTATCAGCAAATGCTAAGGCTTTGGTTAAAAATAGTTTAAAAAAAGTTGCTGCTAATGACAATTCTGCTAAAGAAGATATGCCAAAAACAGTAAAAGCTCTTGATAAGGCTGCTAAAAAAGGTGTTATGACTAAAAAAACTGCTTCTAGAAAAAAATCTAGATTAATGAAAAAAGTTAACAAGATTAAATAATATTATTTAATTTTAATTATAATTAATTTACACTTTTTCTTGGATAAAGCCATAAGCTTTTTCTCGGTTAAAGCGAAAACAACATGTTAGACAAAAAATCAAAAGAAAAAATCATTAAAAAATATCGTGTTCACGAAACAGATACTGGTTCTTCTCAAGTTCAAATTGCTATTTTAACTGAAGAAATTAAACAGTTAACTGAACACTTAAAAGATCATAAACATGACTTCTCTTCTCGTCGCGGTCTTCTAAAAAAGGTTAGCGAAAGAAGAAAACTTCTAAAATACCTAAGAAAGGAAAATGCAGATGAATTCAAAGATTTAGCAACAAAGCTAAAACTAAAAGTTGCTAAAAGATTAGAGGTTGAAGAACAAGAAGAATTAAAGAAGGATAAAAAAATTACTACCCCAGAAGCTGCAGAAGAAGTTGAAGAGGAGGTCGAAAAGACTGAAGAATAAAAAAATTAATATGTTAAAACATAAGGAACAGAGAATTGGTATACTTGTAGACGTGGCTAATGTTTATCATTCAGCCAAGAATCTTTACGGAAAAAAAGCTAGTTTCAATGAAATACTTAAAGAAGCAGTGGCTGATCGAAAACTTATTCGAGCCACTGCTTATGCTATACGGACAGAAAACAACGAAGAGGCACCTTTTATTGAAGCTTTAGAGCAGCAAGGCTTTGAGGTTAAACTTAAAGATTTGCAAATTTTTGCTGGTGGTTCTAAAAAAGGTGATTGGGATGTCGGTATTACCATTGATGCTTTAAAATTAGCCAATAAACTTGACGTTATCGTGATCGTTTCTGGTGATGGTGATTATCTACCTTTAGTTTCTTACTTACAAAACAACAAAGGTTGTTTAGTGGAAATAATGGCCTTTAAAAAAACCTGTTCTTCTAAGTTAATAGAAGAAGCAGATGATTTTACTGATCTTAGCGCGGAAAAAAGATTTTTAATAAATGATAATTATTCTAAAAATAAAAAAAAGTATAAGCAAAAGAAAAATTAAATAACATTTAAAAATTAATAATAATTAATTTGACCGTTAAATAGATAGCGCTGTATCAGTTATACAGTTCTGTAATTTAACGGCCAAACAAGTAAATTTTATGGAAAAAGTATTTTCAAAAGAGTGGTTAGGCCGCACTCTATCTATTAAAACAGGCAAAATAGCCAAACAAGCTGATGCAGCTATTTGGGTTCAATACGGTGAAACAGTAGTTCAAGCAACTGTTGTTCAATCTAAGACAGAGCGTGGTGTTGATTTCTTCCCTCTTATGGTTGATTTAGAAGAAAAACTATACGCAGCTGGTATTATTAAAGGTTCTCGCTGGATTAAAAGAGAGGGTCGCCCAACCGACCAAGCAGTATTAACTGGTAGAATGATTGATAGATCAATTAGACCTCTTTTTGACGAAAGTGATCGACGTGATGTTCAAGTTATTATTACCGTTTTATCTGTTGATCAAGAAAATGATCATGACATCATATCTCTTGTAGCAGCTTCTGCTGCCCTATCTATTTCCGGAGTTGATTGGAAAGGTCCAATTGGTGGAATTAGAGTTGGCTTAATTGATGATAAATTTATTCTAAACCCAACTTATAAAGAACAAGCTGAAAGCTCACTTGATTTAATTGTGGCTGGAAATGAAGAAAAATCAATTATGATTGAAGCTGCGGCTGATGAATTACCAGAAGAAAAAATGGCAGAAGCAATTGCTCTTGGTCAAAAAGAGATGCAAGGCGCTATTTCTTTAATTAAGGAATTAAAAGAAGGTGTTGAAATAAAAGAAAACACTGTTAAAGTTGAAGAAAAAACTGAAGAAGAAATTGCTATTGAAAAAGAACAAGAAGAAAATCTTAAATTAGGCGAAGAATGGTTAAATGAAAATATTTCAAATATTTTATTCAATCAAAAATATTACAGCAAAGGAGAAAGAAAAGCAGCCGTGTCTGCTATTAAAGATGGTTTAAAAGAATATTTAAAAGAAAAAGGAATTGAAAAAGATAAAGCAGCTACTGTAGTGAAAAAATTAGTAGAAAAAAAAGTTGATGAAGAAATTACTAGAGCTATTACTGAAGAGAAAAAGAGAGTTGATGGTAGAGCACTTGATGAAATTAGAGATTTATCAGCTGAGGTTAGCTTACTTCCTAGAACTCATGGTTCATCATTGTTTTCACGAGGAGAAACTCAAGTAATGTCAATTATTACTTTAGCTGGTCCTGGAATGGAACAATCACTTGAAGGATTGGAAGGTCAAAGCACTAAAAGATACATGCATCATTACAACTTTCCCCCATATTCAGTTGGAGAAACTTCTCCTTTAAGAGGAACCGGTAGAAGAGAGGTTGGACATGGTGCTCTAGCTGAAAGAGCTCTACAACCTATGATTCCAAGTAAGGAAGAATTCCCATATACAATTAGAGTTGTTAGTGAAACACTTGAATCAAATGGTTCATCATCAATGGCCTCTACTTGTGCTTCAACACTAGCCTTAATGGATGCTGGTATACCAATTAAAAAACCAGTAGCTGGAATAGCAATGGGTCTTGCTTCTACTAAAAATTTAGAAAAATGGGTAGTCTTAACAGATATCCAAGACTTAGAAGATGGAGATGGAGGAATGGACTTTAAAATCACTGGAACAGACAAAGGTTTAACTGCTATTCAACTTGATACTAAAACAATGGGTATCACTAATGAAATAGTTAACCAAACTTTAACTCAAGGAAGAAAAGCTTTAAATGAAATACTTGATGTAATAACTACTGCAATTCCTGAACCAAGAAAAGAAATGTCACCTCATGCTCCAAGACTTGTTAGCTTTAAAGTTGATCCAGAAAAAATCGGAGCTATTATTGGTCCTGGCGGAAAAATAATTAATAAGATTATTGAAGAAACTGATGTATCTATCGATATCGAAGATGATGGACAAGTTATTATCTGTGGTAGTAATGCTGAAATGGTTAAAAACGCAGTTGGTCAAGTTAAAGAAATTGTTAAAGAATTTGAAGCTGGGGAAATTATCGAAGGTAAGGTTGTTAGAATACTTGACTTTGGAGTTTTCGTAGCCCTAAATGCTAATCAAGACGGAATGGTTCATGTTAGTGAATTAGCTCCATACCGTATTGAAAAACCTAGCGATTTCTTAACTGTTGGTGATGTAGTTACTGTTAAGATTAAAGAAATTGATAGCCAAGGAAGAATCAACTTAACTATGAAAGGACTTGAAGAAAATGCGCAGTTATGGAAAGATGAAAAAGGTAAATCTACTAGCAACAGCTTTGGAAACAAAAACAATTACAACAATAATTCAAGAAAACCTAATTTTAATAACAAAAAATAATTAATATTGACTTTTTAATAATAATTAGTTACTATTATCCAATAAAATTAACTGAATAAGAAAAATTATGTTAGCAATCAAATTATCCCAAAGAGGAAAAAAGAATAAAAGGATGTTCCGCCTAGTAATTTCTGAAAAAAGCCGTGACCCATTTGGCAGAGTTTTAGAATCACTTGGTTCATATAATCCCCATTCTAAAGAATTAATCGCTAAAAGCGATAGAATTAACTACTGGATTTCTAAAGGTGCACAAATGACTCCTAGTGTTAATAATCTTTTAATCGCCAACAAATTAATTGAAGGTGACAAGAGAGCTGCTTCAAAACCAGGAAAAAAGAGTGAAAAGCGTCAAGCTCAAATTCAAGCTAAAGAAGAAAAAAGAAAAGCTGAAGCTGAAAAGAAAGAAGAAGCAAAAAAAGAAGAGGTCAAAGAAGAACCTAAAGAAGAGGTCAAAGAAGAGCCTAAAGAAGAAAAGAAAGAAACAGAAGTAGGAGAAGAAAAGAAAGAAGATAAATAAATTGACAACAAAACACTAAATTTGTTATGATAGTAACATAAAGCCTTGATAAAGGCCGTTATTTAATAAATATCTTCATATTTTAAATTTATGACAATTGTTATAATTTAAGAACTTGAAGACGAAAGAAAACTATGGAAGAACAAGACAAGGAGTTTTTAGAAATGGTGGTAAAAAGCATCGTTAACCACCCAGACGATGTAGTAGTTGATCGTACGATCGATGAAAGAGGAGTCTTATTAACTCTTAAGACTAATCCTGCTGACATGGGCTATGTTATTGGACGTAAGGGCCAAACAGCTCAATCAATCAGAACTCTATTAAAAATCATCGGTGCTAAGAATAATTCTCGAGTTAACCTCAAGATTTATGATCCAGAAGGAGATAATCGTCAAGAATCTCGTTCAGAAGAAAAACCTTCTAACGATGAAAAAGTTGACACTTCTGCTTTAGATGATTTAAATATCTAAATAGAAATATTTGAAAAAAGATCCTGTATTTATATAGGGTCTTTTTTTTATTATCAAAACTGGACTTTTTTTTCGTTTTCTTTTAAACTTAATTGTTATGAAAAATTATGAAGAAAAACTTAAAAAAGCCTGGCAGATAATTGTAAATAGTAAAAATGTATTACTTATTGGCCACCTATCCCCTGACTCTGATGCTCTTTCATCGGTAAGTGTTTTTATTGATGTTCTATCATCTCTTCAAATAGACTACTACGCCTTTACTCTTCTTAAAAAAGAAAATGAATACGAATATATTCCTCATAGTGAAAAAATACAAAACACTCCGCCCAAGACTTTAAAAAATTTTGATGCAATTATTGTCTTTGATTGTGGTTCAATTGAGAGAACCGCTCTTGAAAAAGAGATTCTTGAAACAAAGATAAATAAGTCTGCATACATAATAGATATTGACCACCACCAGAAAGCTTCAAATTACGCTGACATTGAAATTAGACGACAAGATAAGGCTTCAACCAGTATGATTGTTTATGATGTTTTAAAAGCTAACAATTGGCCTATTACTAAAAACATTAGCGAAGCAGTTCTAAGTGGAATAATTGGTGATACTGGTTGCTTTACCCATTCAAATTCTTCAGCTGAAGCAATTAAAGTAGCAGCTGAAACATTAAGCTATGGCGCCGCTTTTCATAAAATAATTAAAGAAAGTACCAATAAAAGCAA
Source organism: Patescibacteria group bacterium (assembly GCA_027858435.1). GTDB lineage: Bacteria > Patescibacteriota > Patescibacteriia > Patescibacteriales > UBA12465 > UBA12465. The sequence goes on from JAQICS010000057.1 coordinate 13,242, forward strand.
TCTTTTATCTCTAAAGATTTGGGGGAAAATGATTGATAATATTCATTTTAATAGAAAAACTGGTTTAATAAGCTCGGGTATTACAGAGAAAGAATTAAATGACTTAGAAGATAATGAAGAAGATGATAAAGCCGTAGAGGACCTATTTGGAATAATAGTTTCATTTATCTGTTCAATTAAGGATGTAAAAGTGGCTCTTCTTTTGCGCGAAGAAAAGGGTATTATCAAAGGTAGCTTAAGAACAAATCAAGACTATATTGATGTTTCAAAAATTGCTTCTCAGTTTGGTGGAGGTGGACACAAAAAAGCAGCTGGATTTTCTCGCAAAGGGTATTTAGAGAGAACAGAAACTGGCTGGAAGATAAGAAATATACAAAAATAGTAATATTTGCTATATTTAAAGCATAAAGATATTCTTTATGGTTACAAAAAAAGAAATAAAAAAGTTAAAGTTATCAGCTAGAATTAGTGGAACTATACTTCTTTTAATAATCCTACCTCTTTATCTTGGTGGCTACCCTCTTCCTAGTTTTAGTTTGTCTTTTTTTGAAAATCTTTGGCTAATTATTATACCTATTTTTCTAGCCGGATTTATAATTGGCTGGAAATGGGAAAAACTAGCAGGATACACTATTACTATTCCTATTATCCTAGGTTTTGTTATTTCCATTATAGTTAATAAAAGTCCCGCCATATTAATGGCCCTACCCTTAATTCCCGGAATACTTTATTTAACTTATTATTACCAAAATAATAAGTTAAATACTAAAACAAATAAAAAATTCAATTGAATAGATCTTAAATACAATTATGAAATTTAATGTAATTACAATTTTTCCAGAAATTATAAACTCCTATTTCCAAGAAGGAATTTTAAAAAAAGCGGTTGATAATAAATATATAAAAATAAATACTATTAATCCCCGGGATTTTACCACTGATAAACATCAAACTGTTGATGATACTCCCTACGGTGGTGGAGCAGGGATGCTTCTTAAAATAGACCCTCTTTATAAAGCTTTAAAATCCATTAAAGCTAAGAAGGGTTTAAAAACAAAAAAAATCGTTCTTCTTTCAGCTAGTGGAAAAAAATGGAATCAAAAAAAAGTTAAAGAATATTCAAAGTTAAAAGAGTTAACGTTAATCTCTGGGCGCTACGAAGGCGTAGATGAGCGAATTAAGGAATTTATAGACGAAGAGATATCAATTGGTGATTATGTTCTCACAGGCGGCGAGCTAGCCGCTCTAACTATTATTGATTCGACAACTAGGCTTATCCCTTCTGTTCTAGGAAACAACGAAAGTATAATTGAAGAATCTCATAGTCAAGAAGGAATAGGTGAGTACCCACAATACACCAGACCGGAAACTTTTAAAATAGGAAATAAAAGATTAACAGTTCCAAAAATTCTCTTATCAGGTGATCATAAAAAAATTAAAGAATGGAGAGAGAATAAATCTAAGAAGCTTTCTTAATAAACTTATATATTTCTAGATAAGAAAAAAGAACCTTATATTAAGGTTCTTTATTTTTAAAATAACAAATGAACAAACAAAGCTACAGAAATAATTGAAAGAGTTGCTGAAAATAAAACTGGTTTGTGTTCTCCAATTTTAAACCAGGCAATAAATAAAATAACAGCAACCACAACAGAGTAAAATGCAACTAATAGACCACTTATTTCCATTCTAATCAAAGCTGTTAAAACTTGTGCCCAAATAGTCCAATACATAAATAGTGTATAAAAGCCCCAAGTTTCTCTTTTAATCTCTTTTTTACTGTCTAAGTCATCTTCTTCATTTTTATCAATCTTTTTTTTCACAGTCTTGCTTATTCTTTGCATTAGACTGGATAAAAAAGAAAGAAAGAAGAGAAAAAAACTGAGCGATCCTAATGAAATATCGGCAATATAATTATTGCTAATTAAATTAAAAGAGAAAAATACATAAAATATTATTGTAAAAAACAATATATTCAATAAACTTTGCCAATATCTTTTTGTTTCAACTAAACCAATTCCAATCCATAGAATTGAAAGAACGAAAATTACGATAATTTTTTCCATTTTTTATAATTTTAGTGATAAAACAAATGAAATTAAAAGGAGTAAAAAACTAGTTATAAAATAAATATTTCTATAACCATTTTTATAGCCCGACATTACTTGAAAGACAGCTGCACAAAAAAGAGCAACAATAATTGCTATAGATACAACTAATAATTCATCAAAGTTTAACAAACATAAAATCCATATTAAAAAAACTAAAAAGAAAATAAAGTATATAACCGGTAAGGTTTTTAATAAAAACCTATCGTACTTAACCTTTTTGTTTTCTTTGTTTTTTAATCCATGAAAAGTTTTTTGTGTTCCACTAAAAACAAAAAATGAAGTTAATGAAAAAATTATCATCATTTGTTTAGAAATTTCTTTAAGAAAAATAAAGAAACTATCTGGGTCATATTCTCCTCTGTTTGTCGCAATTATAAATAAAAACGAGCTTGTAAACAGATAAATTACTACAACGATAGCTAGTTTATAGCCAAACTTTATCCTAATTAAAGCTAAAAATAGCAAAATTAAGAAAAATATTATTCCAATCAGTTCAACGCTCATGATATTTAGTTTTAAATGTTCGAAAATATTAATTAACAGTTTATAATACAAAAATTTTAGCTATATGTCAACAAAAAAACCGTTTTTGTTAGTTATCAGTGATAATGTCATAGTAGATGTTCAATAGAAATGTCATAGTGGCGGGACATTATGTTCCATAGCTTGAACATTAGCATATATAAAAAAGAAAAAGGGTTATCCACGTTGATATTGTGAATAACCCCTAAAAATTTGTCTTGATCGCCTTCGGCGAAAATTCAAGAATCAAGAAATCAAAAGACTCAAAAATTCAAAACATCAAGGTTCACTACTGCGGAAGCAAAGCCGACGCGGACCCGGAGCAACTAGAGGGAAAGCCAACCTCGCCGTCGCCGAAGCCAACCTCGCCGTCACGGTACCAGAAGTACGGGGCGCTCGAGAAGCCGCTATCGGCATCACCAGCACAGTCGATCCAAAGATCATTATCGTGCTGAAGCCGTTCCGGGTGTGTTAGAATCATAATCGCGATGGCAAAAGCCCCAAGACCGAATTCGCTGGCGTTCATGACTTCGAGTGCCCGGCGAACCGAAAAACCCCTGTAACGAAGACCAAACTGAGCTGGAACGATGAGAATATCGTAATCCTTCTGTTCATCACCGAGCTTCTGGAATGCCTTGCTGGACTTCTGCGACTGACGGAGATACTGCGGACCGAGCAAGCCTTCACGGCAGTTGTAGAACACGTCGATTCTGGTCTGCTTGATCAGGTCGAGCACCTTCTGTAGGGCTTTGCCGTAAGTCGGTGCGATCTTCTCCCACCTCGGAATAGCGAACCATCCCTCGGCGTTTGGGGGAAGTTCTACTTCAGCCAGTTTCTCATCGGCGTAGCCAATCCCGGGGAACAACTCGCGCAACCGGTTGGTCTGCTCAGTGATTCCCCTTCCCTTGGGCTTGTAGCCGGAGAGGTAGCCGGAGAGGTAGCCGTAGTTGGATATCCTTTCCTCATCTTTAAACTGATTGCTCACGGTGAGTTCACGGATAGCGGTCACGATCCTTGCCTGGAATTTGTCGCCATTTTTAAAGAGTTTCTGAAACCCATCTTTGTTAGGTCCAACTTCGGTAAGTGCCTTGTCTGCAGCGTCTTCGACAAACCTTTTATACTGCTTTTTCTGTCCTGCGGTGATCACTTTCATAGTGTCATCCTCCTTAATTTTAGATTTACCCGAATCGCTCGAGTTAAGCGACTTGCTTCTTTATGAAGCGAGTATAGTAAAAACCCTTTATTTAGGACGTTCACTATACTCGCTTCATAACAGTAAAAACAATAAAACCTTTAATTTACCTACTTTTAAAGGAACTTATATTAATGACTAATTATAGTAAAATATGACAAATATGTCAAGCTAAGAAAATAAAATGTAATTTCAAAATAGAAATGTCATAGTGGCGGGACACAAAAAAAACCGTTTTTAGCGGCTTTTTTATTTAATCTTCTATTGTTTCGTTGATCAATTTCTCTATTTTCTCTGCCTCTCTTTCGGTGGCATCAAACTCCCATATTAAATGAGGTATTTTTCTTAATTTAACTCGTTTCTTTAAAATACCTACCAACTGACTAGTTGAGGATTTTAGTTTTCTAAGAGCACTTCCAGCTAAATTATCAGGTAGTATAGAAAACCTAACCACAGCTTTCTTTAAATCTGGATCACATTTTACATCTGATATTGTAATAAGTGCTCCTTCTATTCCTACCTCTTTATTTACTGCTTCTGATAATTCTTCAAGAAGTAGTTCATTTATTCTATCTATTTTTGACATCTGATTATAATTTACCTATTATCTTTTCTTCTTGATAAAATTTAAGGATATCTCCTTCTTCAATAACTGGCTTACCTTCAAATTTAATTCCGCATTCAACTCCCTTTTCCACTTCCTTAACATCTTGTTTAGCTGACTGAAGTTGAGTTATTTTTCCAAGAGCAATAAAATTATCATCTCTTATAACTTCAACAAAAGAATTATTTCTTGCTACTCCATCAACGACTTTTCCTCCCACAATTTGATTATCATTTTCTGTTCTAAAAATTGCTAAAACTTTTAGACTACCTAAATCAATTCTATTAATTTCTGGTTTAATTAAAAGTTGCATTTGTTCTTTAGCATATTTAATTAAATCATAAATAACGGAAAAAGTTTTAACTGTAATTTGTTTTTCTCTAATTTGAGTTTCAACGGCTGGTGGAGTTTTTACATTGAAACCAAGTATTTGTGCCTCAGAATCTTCTGCTCTTTTTACATCACCTTCTGTGATATATCCAAGCCCTTTACTTAGTATTTTTACTTTAACTTTCTCATTATTAAGTTTCATCAATGATTCTTCAATTGCTTCAGCTGAACCAAGAAAATCAGCTTTTATAATAATATTAAACTTTGAAATATCGCTGTCAGCAACTTCTTCTGAGGAAGTGTTATACATGGCACTATTTCTGTTGTTTCTACTTTTTATTTTATTAGCCTTTACTTTTTCTCCATCGCCAACTGTTAAAATATCACCAATTGAAGGAGCAATTTTTAAACCAAGTACTTTGGCTGGCATAGATGGCCCCGCTTCAGTTATTTCTTCTCCATTATAGTTTTTTAGTGATTTAACTTTTCCATAAATTACACCATTAAAACAAAGCTGATCTCCAACTCTCAATGTTCCATTTTGAACTAATATGGTTGCCAGTGGTCCAACTGCTTTATCAACATTTGATTCAATAACAGTTCCAGCTGCTTTAGTATTAGGGTTTGCATGCAAGCTTCCACTTTCAGTTTCAGAAAGAAGAAGTATCATATCTAACATTTCTTCAATACCCTCTTTTTCTAAAGCTGATATATTTGAACAAATTGTTTTTCCTCCCCAATCTTCTGGAATTATATTTAACTCAGTTGATAATTCTTGTTTAACTCTGTTAACATCAGCTGCCTCTTTATCAATTTTATTTATCGCTACCAAATAAGGAATATTAGCTGCTTTAATTATTTGAAAAGCTTCAACGGTTTGCTGTTTAACACCATCATCAGCAGCTACCACTAAAATAGCAATATCAGCTACTTTAGCACCACGACTTCTCATAGCTGTAAAAGCTTCGTGTCCAGGAGTATCAATAAAAGTTAACTTGTTATTTTTTCTATTTATTTGATAAGCACCAATATGCTGAGTAATACCTCCAGCTTCTCCGCCAATAACATCTGTGCTTCTAATTGTATCTAGCAATCTAGTTTTTCCGTGATCAACATGTCCCATTACTACAATTACTGGTGGTCTTTCTTCTAAATTACCTTCTTCCTCTTTTGATAAAATATTTTCTAACTTTTTCTCTTCCTTATCATCTTCATCTAGTGTATTATCAGCTTCTTTTACCTCTAAATTTAAGTTTTCTCCCACAATCATAGCCGTATCAAAGTCAATTTTTTCATTTATTGAAGCAAAAACTCCGTTTTTCATTAACTCAGTTAATACTCTATTAATCGGAATGCCGGCTAAATCCGCATAATCTCTAACAGAAACAGATTTTGGCACTTCTATTATCTTTTTTTCTTTAGGTAGATCCTCAATTGCTTTTTGTTTTTCCTCATCAATCTTTTTATTCTCCCATTCTCTTCTTAAACGTGGCCAATCCCTGATAATCTTCTTTGCAGTATTATTATCTACCTTAATTGCCTTTTTACCAACAGAAAAACCGAATTCTGGTAATAAATTCTTTAATTCTTGGGGTGATATTCTTAATATTCTTGCTAACTCTGATATATTCATTTTATCGTTTATTATTATTTAATTTATACTTAATATTACTTTATAATACTTTATTTATATGCTTTAGTCAATTCTACTCTTTTCAAATTCAAAATTATATGATAGAGTATTAGTGGAGTTTACTTTATTAATAAACAGATTTTTCGGACAATGAATAAGCTAGGTGAAAACGAAAAACTCAATTTTGATCGTAATTCAAATATGAAACCCCTAAATATTGTTGTAAAATTAGACAAAAAACTATTCAATAAACTAAGAAAAAGCGGTTTTTAAACCGTTGTCTTAACGTTTAACCTAAAAAAAATTATTCTTTTCGAAAAATCCATTAAAAATATGGATTATTTGCGTTATGCATTGTATTTAATTTTACCGGTAGCTAGTTTTTTTCTTGGTCACCTATATTTTAAGAAATCTACAGGAAAAAAGATCAATAATGCTTCAGAAAAAGCCGAGAAAATTTTAAGCGATGCAAAATTAAAAGAAAAAGACATTCTTCTAAAAGCTCAGGATAGATCAATTTCAATTATTGATGAAGCTAAAAAAGAAGAGTCATCTAGAAGAAAAGAGCTTAGTCAGCTACAAAACAGACTAGAGCAAAGAGAAAACTCTTTCTCACAAAAACTACTTGAACTACAAGAAAAACAACAAAAACTATACGACAAGGTAGCTGAAGTAGAAGAAATTAAAGAAAGAATTAAAAAGATTAAAGAAGAACAAGAAGCAAAGATTGCTGAAATTTCTGGTATTAGCCAAGAAGAAGCTAAAGAAATGCTTCTTAAGTCTGTAGAACAAAATGCTAAAGAAGATCTACTAGTTCGTTTTAGAAAATTAGAAGAATCTTCAGAGGATAAGATTGAAGAAAAAGCACGCGACATGCTAGCTCTTTCTATGCAAAGAATGGTTTCAGCCTATACTGTTGAATTAACTACAACAACTGTTGATCTTCCAAGTGATGAAATGAAAGGAAGAATTATTGGTCGTGAAGGAAGAAACATTAAAGCAATTGAAAACATGACTGGTGTTGAGATAATTGTAGACGATACTCCAAATGCTATTACTATCTCTGGCTTCTCATTAATTAGAAGACATATTGCTAAAAAGACTCTTGATTACTTAATCAAAGATGGTAGAATTCATCCAACTAAAATTGAAGATGCGGTTGAAACAGCTAAAAAAGAAATTGCAGTTGATATTAAAAAAGCTGGTGAAGAAGCGATGTATGAAGTTGGTATCGCTGGCTTTGATCCAAAATTAGTACAAATCATTGGTAGATTAAAGTATAGAACTAGTTATGGTCAAAATGCTCTACGTCATTCAATTGAAGTAGCTCATTTGTCAGCAATGCTAGCAGAAGAATTAGGAGCTGACGTTACCCTAGCTAAAAAAGGCGGACTCCTTCATGATATTGGAAAAGCGGTTGATCACGAAGTACAAGGAAATCATACAGAAATTGGTCGTGATATTGCCAAAAAATTCAATCTACCTGAAGAAATTATTGCTCCAATTGCTAGTCATCATGATGATAAACCAGCCAGCCTTGTTTCTGTTATTGTAAAAGTAGCAGATGCTATTTCCTCTGCCCGACCAGGTGCTAGAAGTGATAATTACGAAAACTACCTACAACGTCTTGAAGAGTTAGAAAAATTAGCTGGTCGCTTTCCTGGTGTCGAAAAAGTTTATGCAATTCAAGCTGGAAGAGAGGTTAGAGTTTTTGTTCAACCAGATAAGATTGATGATTATAAATCATATAATCTTGCTCGTGATATTGCAAAACAGATAGAAAGTGAGTTAAAATACCCAGGAGAGATTAAAGTTAATGTAATAAGAGAAATGAGAGCAATAGAATATGCACGCTAATATATAATTTTAAGATAACAACAAAGCTATGAACAAAGCTCAACTTATCGAAAAAATAAGTCAAACTGTTAATGGTGTTAATAAAAACAAAGCAGAAGAAGTTATTGATGCTTTAACTGACACTATTGTAGAAGAATTAAAAAATGACAACGAGGTTACGCTAACCGGTTTTGGTACTTTTCTATCTAGAACTAGATATTCTCGTGGAGGTGTTAATCCACAAAAACCTAGCGAAAGAATTACCATACCAGCTGTTAAAGTAGCTAAGTTTAGAACTGGATACAATCTAAAGCAAGTTTTAAAAGGTAAAAGGTAAACACATATAAAATGAAGCTAATTGCTTCATTTAAGCGCCTGTAGCTCAATTGGATAGAGTACTTGGCTTCGGACCAAGGGGTTGTAGGTTCAAGTCCTACCGGGCGCACTGTAAAAGGTTGACTAATGTTTTATAATAATGTTTAATGGTTCTAGAAAGTTCTGGCTGGGTAGCTCAGTTGGTTAGAGCGTAGCACTCATAACGCTAAGGTCGCGGGTTCAATTCCCGCCCCCGCCACCATTTTTGCGCTGTTAGCTCAGTTGGTAGAGCAGCTCCCTCTTAAGGAGATGGTCGTAGGTTCGAATCCTACACGGCGCACTTTATTAAAATAGATAGAAATATCTATTTTTTTTAATATTTTTTCTGTTGCTACTTAGTTGATATTTTGTTATAATTTATAAAGTTCATAAATAAAAAAAATACATATGAAAATCAAACAAGTATATGTTGGTAGTTGGTATCCTCGAACTTTATTTCACTTAAATGAAATGTACCAATTTTTATTAACTGGTGAAAGCTATGTTAATCTTGATAAAGAAAAATTAAAAAAACTTAAAAGTGAATTAAATCCAACTGAAGTCGAACTTAAACAAAACAAAGGACAAAGTTATTTAAAAGCTAAATTTGATATTTATCAATTTGAAAGTTTTGAAAGCGGTTTATCATTATTTTCTTGTGATTGTCTAAGTGATGATTTAGAAGAAATGAAAGGAGAAACTAAAAAAATGAGTGAATTTGCTTTTAAAAAAGTTTTTTCTTCCTTTAATTACCTCTACAGCTTAGGAGCTCCGATTCCTAAAGTTTTTTCTGCTTTAAAATCTGTTATGCCTTTTGTTTTTGTAACTGAGGGAATTAGCAAAGAAGAGGTTGAAAATTTTTTGAAAACTCGTGGTGAAACAATCACTAAAGAATTTTCAAGTGAAAAAGCTGAAGTGTATTATGGTAGTAATACTATTATTATTGACGGGGATTTAAAATTTGCTAAAAGAATTGTCAAAGAATGTGTTTATTATCTTCATGATGCAGAAGCTCAATTACATAAAATACTTAATCTTCACCGCTATATCTGGGATGAAGTTAGCTCAATTAAATCATCAAAAACTATTAAATATAAAGATTTACCTAAAACAAGAGATTTATTAACTGAAATTGAATCAGACGTAATATTTTTTGAATCTCGAATAAATCAACTTAAAAATGTTTTAGAAACACAGAAAAAAAGAGTTTCTCAGTTTGCCCAAGAAGAAGATGATTATATTTGGGATGTTTTTGAGGACGGTTTTCAATCTTTACAAGGATCAGAAAAATACGTTAAAAATCTTTGGCAAATGACTAGAGACTATGTCAGTGGTGCCACAAATTTGATTAACACAATATATCAAGAAAGTTCTGATAAACAGGTAAACACCTTACAATTTGTCTTTATCATAGCGGCTGTAGCTTCACTAGTTGCTTTAGGTGAAGTAGTTTCTGCTGATATAGTAGGAAAGATTAATATGGAAACCGGATTAATAACAGCAACTGAACATTCATTCTCTTGGATGTCTCTTTTAAAACTTAGTTTCTTTTCAGTTATTACTGGTGGTGTTATTTATTACCTATGGGAAAAATTATATCATCACTTTGCTGGCTCTAAAATATCTGATCCAAAAATGATAAAACAATCAAAACTTAACAAAGCTAAAAAAATGTTTAATTAATTTAATTCATGAATATAATAATATTTGGCTCCCCTGGAGCAGGAAAAGGAACTCAGGCTAAGATTATTGCTGAATCAGAAAACCTTTCCCATCTATCAAGCGGCGAATTATCTCGTCAAATGGTAAATAATAAAGAATTTGGTGAAACTATAAAAACCAGTTTAGCTAAAGGAAATTTAGTTCCCAATAATATAATAATAGATATAGTTGAAGATTATATTATTAAAAATAGAAAATTAGATGGCTTTATCTTCGATGGTTATCCTAGAAACATCGGTCAAGCTAAAACATTGGATAAATTAACCCAAAAAGAGAATACTAAAATTGATTTAGTAATAAATCTAGAACTAGACGAAAAAGAAGCTTTAAATAGGATTTTAAAAAGAGGGGAAACTTCTGGTAGAAGTGATGATAATCTTAAAACTATTAAGAATAGGTTAAAAGTATACAAAGAAAGGACTGAACCATTGTTAGATTACTATAAAGAGCAGGATAAGCTATATACAATCGATGGACGAAAAACTATTAAACAAATTGGAAAAGATATAAAAAAAATTATCAAAGAATACAAACAAAAAGAAAGAGCTAATTAAAGCTCTTTCTTTTTTTGTTGTTAAGTATTAATTTATATTTATTAATTAACATTTAACAATCTATATTACATCTTGTAAATTATTTATCTTCATTTTCTTTACTCTCTTTCAATTTGTTAACAATTTTATTTCTAATATCAGCCATCATTTTTTTATCACCCTTTAAAGTCTTTTTCGCACTTTCTCTACCAAGACCGAGTTTTTCTTCTCCATAGGAATATGAATTACCACTCTTTTTAATTACTCCATTTTCAACACCAAGATCTAATAAATCACCAGAAATTGAAATTCCTTCATTATACATAATATCAAACTCGCATTTCCTAAATGGAGCTGCTACTTTATTCTTAACAATTTTTGCTTTAACTCTATTACCAATTATTTTTTCTGCTTGTTTTATTTGAGCTGCTCTTCTTACCTCGATTCTAACAGAGCAATAAAATTTTAGAGCATTACCACCACTAGTTGTTTCTGGATTACCAAAGAAGACACCAATTTTGTTTCTAATTTGATTAATAAAGATAACAACTGTTTTTGTTTTAGAAATTATAGCAGTTAATTTTCTTAATGCTTGACTCATTAGTCTTGCTTGAAGACCCATGTGTTGATCACCCATTTCTCCCTCAATTTCTTTCTGTGGAACAAGAGCAGCCACACTATCAATTACAATTACATCTACTGCATTTGAGCGAACAAGAGTTTCTACGATGTCTAAGGCTTGTTCTCCGCTGTCTGGTTGAGATAGAAGCATCTCTTTGATGTTAACACCAATTTTAGCTGCATACTCAGGATCAAGAGCGTGTTCAGCGTCAACAAAAGCGGCTATACCACCAGTCTTTTGTACTTCAGCTACAATATGTTGAGCTAAAGTTGTCTTACCAGATGATTCCGGTCCATATATCTCAACTATTCTTCCACGAGGTACACCACCAACACCAGTAGCCATATCAAGTGAAAGACAACCAGTTGAAATCGCATCAACATTAGTATTTTGTTTATCACCAAATTTCATAATTGCTCCTTCACCAAACTTACTTTTAATTTGTGAAATTGCATCTAATGCAGCTTCTTCTTTCACGTTATTTTTTTTCTCAGGAGTTTCTTCCTTTTTTGTTTTTTTATTTACCATATAATTTAATCTAATTATTAACTAATATTAATTGTATTGTAACATATTTACTTAAGAAAATATAGAACTAAAGTTAAAGATATTTTAAAATAATTAGTTATTTTTTTCAATGTTTGATAGAAAATCTTCTAACTTATCTTGTTGATTTTTTAAGTCATCACTATCATAATTAATTTCAACTTTTTTTTCTCCTATTCCCATTTTTTCTTGCCATTGTTTTTTAATTTCATTTATATTAATACCTTCCATTTTTTCTAAAAAATCTCCTTTAATTTTAGAGAAACTAAAATTACTATCATTTTCTAAATTACTTTCTTCATTTGTTTCTAGATCTTCCGTTTCTTTTATATCTTGATTGTTTTTAATAAAAGAAAGGTTTGCAATGCTTTTGGTTCCAGCGCTCACAAAATTTAAAACTTCTTTAGTGATATTATTTACCCTTCCTTTTTCTTCATTTCCTTCTTCACTGTTACTAAAAGCAACACTAGCAATAGCTGCTAATACTATAAAGGCAATAATTAATACCACTGTTTTAATTGGTTTAAACATTTTATTTATTTAATAATAATTTAGCTAATTCTAATTCCTGGTGTGTATTTATCCCGATTGACTCTTTAGCTTCTATTATTACTGAATTAACTATCTTGTTATCTAAATTAGCTAGAGATGTAAGATCTGTTAAATAATATTCGTGCTTATTATTATCATTATTTAATTTAGAAATATTATCTTTTAACCAGAAATAATTAAAAGCCATTATCCCTGGGTTTAACTCTTTAATTTCTTTTTCTTTTTCACTAGCATCTTTAAACTCTGTAATTTTTATAATATCTTCATTGTCATTTCTAATTATTCTTCCCCAGTGATAGGTATTATATCTCCAGCTTTCAAAATCAGCTACTGTAATTGGTGTAAGTGTTACAGAATTAGTTTCAATTTCATTTAGTTTTAACAAAGATTCTTTTCTTAAAAATGGATGATCTCCATATAACACAATAACTTTATCTGTGTCTTTACTAACTGCGTTTAAACCACAATTTACGGCATGTCCAGTTCCCAGTTGCTCAGATTGAATAACATATTCTAAATTATAATTTTTTAAATTATCTTTTATTAAATCAATATTTTCCTCTGAAACAACCAAAATTGGCTTTTCATCTATTCCTGTTTCAAAAACAGTATCTAACAAATATTTTATTATCGGCGTATCGTTTAAGGGTGTTAATACTTTGGGTAAGTCTTGACCCATTCTAGTTCCTTTACCAGCGGCTAAAATAATTATTTTTGTCATAATATAGTCTCTTATACTTTAATATTATCATTATTTAGCTAATAAAAAAACCCTGCTTAATATAACAGGGTTTCAATTAATGTTTAAATTAATTTTTTAAGGCTTTTTAACAATTTTCTTTTTTTCTTTAATCGGATTTTCCTCTTTTTTGTTTTTTACCATTAAAACTACAAAACTTGAGGTCAAACGAGTTTCATAAAAAGTATTAGCGAGTTCCTTTTTTAAGTTTAAATAAACTACTAATGCTCCTTGCGAATGCATGTATGAAGTATCTCTTGTTTCAATTACATTAAAAAGACCTTTTGGTTTTTTAATTACTTTTTTAAAAGCAATCAAATCAGCGAGGTCGGCTTCTTCATATCCAGCTTCTTTACCGCAATCCAATGCTTGTTTAATTTTAAAATAATCATAACGAAATTTTAATAAAACAAAGTCTTTAAACCGGTTTTGTTCTTCATTGATTAAATTAAGTTTAAGCCTAGTGTTGTTTTCTTTTTCTCGCTTTGCTTCATTATAATCTACGAACATTTCACCGGTAATAAAGTTAAATTCACCTTTATCAATTTCATCGTCTTTTAAACAATAATCATCAATATACTTACGTTTTAAAACATAAGTAATCATTGATAAAACTAAGGCAAAAAAAACAAAAAGATTCCAGTCAAAAGGAAATTCCTTATCAATAAATAAACCAATGGGAATTAAAGTAACAATTATTCCCGCAAATAATCCGAAAATAAAAAATAATTTTTTTTCCATAATATACAGTTTTTGATTTTAAAGTTCAATTAACAGAATACTTTATCATTAATTCAATATAATGTCAATATATTTTTTGGGTAATAAAAAACACCATTGTTCTGGCGGTGACCTACTTTCCCAGGGCTCAGGCCCAAGTATCATCGGTGCTGGAAGGCTTGACTTCTGAGTTCGGTAAGGGATCAGGTATGACCCTTCCGCTCAAACCACCAGAACAATGGTGTCTTTTACGTTTATTTCCGTAAAAAACTGAATGTTAAAATATTTCCATTTTTATTCTATAAAAACAAAAGTGTGAGAAAATCAAACGACTTATTAGTACCGATCCGCTTAACATATTGCTATGCTTACACGTACGGCCTATCAAGGTTATATTCTCTAACCAGTCTATGAAACCTAATCTCAGAGACAGCTTCGCACTTAGATGCTTTCAGCGCTTATCTAAACCGAAGGTAGCTACCCTGCAATGCCCTTGGTAGAACAGCAGGTACACTAGAGCTTCGTCCTTCCCGGTCCTCTCGTACTAAGGAAGGGCCTCTTCAAGTTTCCACGACCACAGTGGATAGGAGACCGACCTGTCTTACGACGGTCTGAACCCAGCTCGCGTGCCGCTTTAATGGGCGAACAGCCCAACCCTTGGGAGCTTCTCCACCCCCAGGATGCGACGAGCCGACATCGAGGTGCCGAACCAGGTCGTCGATGTGGACTCTTGGACCTGACTAGCCTGTTATCCCCGGAGTAGCTTTTATCCGATGAGCTTCCACCATCCTATATTGAATGGTCGGATCACTAAGTTCCGCTTTCGCGACTGCTCGGCTGGCAAGCCTCGCAGTAAAGCCAGCTTATGCCTTTACACTATCTCCCGGGTTTCCATTCCGGGATAGCTGACCTTTGTAAACGCCTCCGTTACTTTTTGGGAGGCATCCGCCCCAGACAAACTACCCACCAGACACTGTCCCGCGAATTTCGCGGTTAGAATTAAAAATACACAAGGGTGGTATCTCACTGGTGCCCGAAGGCTCCCACCTATTCTGAACATATATAGTCCTAATTCAATATCAAGTTGTAGTAAAGCTTCACGGGGTCTTTTCGTCCAACTGTGGTTAGTGAGCATCTTTACTCACATTGCAATTTCGCCGAGTACTTCGTTGAGACAGTGCTCAAGTGGTTAAGCCATTCATGCAGGTCGGAACTTACCCGACAAGGAATTTCGCTACCTTAGGACGATTATAGTTATCGCCGGCGTTCATCCGCGCTTCAATTCGAGGCTTCGTACAAGTACTAACCCCTCCTCTTAACGTTCGGACACTGGCCAGGCATCACCCTCTATACATCCTCTTACGAGTTAGCAGAGAGCTGTGTTTTTGGTAAACAGTCCCTTGAGCTCTTTAGCTGCGGCCCTGCAAAAGCAGGGCAGGCCTTATCTCTAAATTACGGCCGCTGTTTTGCCGAGTTCCTTAACGAAGTTTCTCTCGTACATCTGAGGCTTCTCGCCTCACCTACCTGTGTCGGTTTGCGGTACGATTGCTGTTGTCTTAGCCCTAGAGGATTTTCTAGTCGGTCCCTCCACTTGAATTGGATCCATCTTGCGACTTCTCCTTCACCCAACTCCTTGAAGTAATTGATCCGGATTTACCTAGATCATTTCTTGGAGCAAGGAACGCACAAACCATAGCGCGCTCAAACTTCGAAACCGCGTCCCCCCTTCGGAAAACAACAGTAGTGCAGGAATATTAACCTGCTCATCCATCGGCTAGCTCCCGCACTACACGGGATGCGCCTTAGGGTCGACTAACCCTGGGTCGATTTTCGTTGCCCAGGAAACCTTAGGTTTTCGATGGGCGGGGTTTTTACCCGCCTTTTTGCTACTCATGCCAACATTCTCTCTTCTCTCCGCTCCACCGTGCCTCACGACACGACTTCAGTGCTGAAGAGAATGCTCCTCTACCACTCTCTGAATAAATCAGAAAGTTCACGTCTTCGGTACTATGCTTAGCCCCGATACATTTTCGGCGCGAAACAACTTGATTAGTGAGCTATTACGCTATCTTTAAAGGATGGCTGCTTCTAAGCCAACCTCCTAACTGTCGTAGTCACAACACCACCTTCTACACTTAGCATAGATTTAGGGACCTTAGACTGTGATTAGGGCTGTTTCCCTTTCGACTAATGGACCTTAGCGCCCATAGTCTAACTCCCAGACTCTACCTCCAGGTATTCGGAGTTTGATTGAAGACGGTATCCGAAGACCCGCCCTCATCCAGTGCTCTACCCCCTGGAGTCAACATCTGAGGCTAGCCCAAAAGCTATTTCGAGGAGAACCAGCTATTGCCGGGTTCGATTACAATTTCTGCGCTAACCACAAGTCATCCCCGCATGTTGCACGATGCGTGGGTTCGGTCCTCCATTCGTCTTTCGACAAACTTCAACCTGCTCATGGTTAGATCACCCGGCTTCGGGTCTTGTCCATGCGACAATTCGGGCGGTTAACCCTCGCTTTCACTCTGCATGCTCTCCGTAGGAGATTATGCAAGCCACATAGAACAAACTCGTTGGCTCATTCTTCAATAGGCACGCCGTCACCCCAGTAAACTGAGGCTCCGACTCCTTGTAAGTATATGGTTTCAGGTACTATTTCACCTCCCTTATCGGGATGCTTTTCACCTTTCCCTCACGGTACTTGTTCACTATCGATTATAAGAAGTATTTAGTCTTAGGTCATAGTCGACCTGGCTTCAAACGGAATTTCACGGGTTCCGTCCTACTTAAGGACACTGTCAACGGAGAGATATTCCCTTTCACCTACCGGACTTTCACCGTCTTTGGTCAAGCTTTCCAGCTTATTCGGTTAAAAAATATCTTTTTTTACTCCGCCTCGTTGATCTGGCAACAGGCAACAGGCCTTACAACACCGATAAAACATATAGTTCCAGAACCTTCTGAAGATAACTTAGTAAACTAAGCATCTTCTCAGTTATATCGGTTTAGACTCCTCCCCTTTCGCTCGCCACTACTCAGGGAATTATTATTATTTTCTTTTCCTCCAGCTACTAAGATGTTTCAGTTCGCCGGGTCTTCCAGCCCACCTAAAAGGTGTGGCTTCCTCTGTCTTCAACAGAGGGGGTTTCCCCATTCGGAAACCTGCGGATCAAAGGTTGCTTGCCACCTCACCGCAGCTTATCGCAGGCTGCTACGTCCTTCATCGTCTTCTTATATCAAGGCATCCGCCATATACTCTTATTGAGATTTTCTCACGCTTTTATTTTTATACGGTTAATACAAAAATGCGTAAAGGTATTTTCTTTTTACAGCTTTTTTGTTTCCGGACGAAAAGTTTGGAAACAAAAATAAAAATACCTAACTAATATTTTAATTTAATAAAAATTTTGATGTCTTTACTCTAACATTCAGTTGTTAAGGAACAAAAGAGGCGTTAAAAAAACCGCTTCGTGGCGGTTCTAAATAAGTGCAAAAAATAGCATCAATTAGAATCGCTTTTTAACATGGTTTTTTATTATCTTGTTCATATTTTATATAGGCAAAATATTACCTCTTTAAACTGCTACCTATTATAATGATTTTAAAAATAATGTCAAGCCCTTTAAAATCAAATAAAAACAAGCTTTTTAAAGTGCTTGTTTTTAAGTATATTTGATAGTTTATTTTTATTTTATTTTTCTAACATTTTAGGATCTTCCATTTGATTTTCCGCTGTTTTCTTTTCTATAATTCCTTTCTCATATAATTCTTTAATGTGTCTATCAAGCGTTATCATTCCAATTGAAGAATTTGTTTCAATTGTACTTTTTATCTGAGCAATTTTTCCTTCTCTAATTAAATTAGCAATTGCTTGATTTTTAATTAATATTTCTCTAGCAGCAATTCTTCCTCCTCCTTTTTTAGATAATAATCTTTGAGAAATTACCGCCGTCAAAACACCAGATAACTGTGACCTTATTTGGCTCTGTTGATGAGGAGGAAAAATATCAATTATCCTATCAATAGTTTGAGCTGAATTATAGGTATGTAGAGTAGCTAGAACTAGGTGTCCAGTTTCCGCTAATGTAACGGCGGAAGATATTGTTTCCAAATCTCTCATTTCTCCTAACATAATAATATCAGGGTCTTGTCTTAAAACGTGTTTTAAGCCAGATGAAAAACTATTCATATCCATACCTAATTGACGTTGTGATATTATACTTTTTTCTGGATTAAAAATATATTCAATTGGATCTTCTAAAGTTATTATATTAGCTCCTCTATTATTGTTAATATAATTTATCATAGACGCTAGTGTGGTTGACTTACCACAACCAGTTGGACCAGTAACTAAAATAAAACCTTGAGGAAGATTTAATAAATCTTTAACAACTTTAGGCATACCGATTTCATCAAGAGTGGGAATATACTCATTAATCACCCTAGCCACAATTGCAATATTTTCTCTTTCAAAAGAAAAGTTAATCCTAAAACGATAATCATTTATGGTATAGGCGATATCATAATCTTTTTTCTCTAGAAATATTTTATATTGCTCGTCAGTTAAAATATTTTTTGTATATTTTTCTAAATCACTTTCACTCAATTCTTTGTCTTCATATTCAGAAATTTCTGAAAGATGATAAAGTTTTCCATCAATTCTAAAAATAGGTTCTTGATCAAATTTTAAGTGAATATCTGAAGCTTTTTTTTCTCCAGCAATTGTATATAGTTCTTTTAAAGTCATATTTTTATTTATCCCAAGATAATTTTTTTATACCGTTAATAGCCGCTGCTACTTGTCCTTCTTGTTTAGAAAAACCAATTCCTTTGGAGATTAATTTTTTATCTAAATATAGTCCAATTGTAAATTTTTTGGCATGATCTGGACCACTTTCTTCAATTATTTCATAATGAGGTGTAACCCCTTCTTTTTCCTGAGCTTTTTCTTGAAAGTATGATTTAGGGTCTAAATATATTTCATTAGCTAAAACCTCATCTAAGCGACTAACTATGTTTTTTAAAACAAATTTTTTAGCTTCTTTTATTCCTCTATCTAAATAAATAGCTCCGATAATAGCCTCAACCGCATCAGCTAAAATATACTGACGTGATTTTTTGTTTTTATCTTTCGCTTCACCTTTAGAAAGATAAAGATATTTTTCAATTTCCAGCTCTGGAGTAATTTCATAGAGTATCTTTGAATTAACAAGTGAAGCTCTCCAATTAGTTAGATCTCCTTCTGGAGTATCTGGAAATTCATTGTATAAGTATTCTGTTACAATTATTTCTAAAACAGCATCCCCTAAAAATTCCAGTCTTTCATTGTGACCGATTTTAAAATCAGGATGCTCATTTAGATAAGAACGATGGACCAACGCCTGTTTTAACAGAAGCTCGTCCTTAAACCTTATCCCAAGCTTATCTTGTAAAGCTTGTAAATCTTTTTTATTCATATTAAATTTTAAAAAATTAATTAATTTTTAATTTTTTTATTTTTTACCTATTTATTTGTGTCTTCTTTAATTTCTTCTTTCTTTTCTTCTTCTTTATTTTTTCCTTTTTCATCCTTATTATCTCTATTTTGAATCTCTGGTTTATCGTTATATAGAGCTCCTAAAACTCCATTAACAAATTTACCAGATGAATTACCACCAAAACTCTTAGCAACCTCAATTGCTTCGTTTATTGAAACACGTGGTGGAGTTTCGGTGTATAAAAGCTCATACATTCCTAGTCTTAAAATATTTCTATCAACTGCAGTTATTTGATCAAGAGGCCATTCAGTTGCATATTTTACAATATATGAATCTATTTCATCTATTTTTTCTTTAACACCAAACACTAAGTCACGCACAAAACCCCCATCATCAAAATGTGGAGCAAAGTACGAAAAATTATCAGCTATAATATTCTCAATATCACCATCTTTCCGACCGTTAAAATCCCAAGCAAATAAGGTTTGTAAAGCGATTGTTCTTGATAAGTGACGATTGGACATATTGCTTATTTAGTTTTTTTAGTTGTTGATTTAAGTTCTTTCTTTTCTACCTCTCTTCCTTTGTAGAATCCGCATTCTGAACAAGCAGTGTGAGGTTTAATAGCGCTACCGCATTTAGGGCACTTATTTAAAGTGTTTTTCTTAAGAGCTAAATGAGCTCTTCCCATATGGGTTTTGCTGTGTGTTTTTTGTTTTTTTGGATGTGGCATATATTTTTTATAATTCTGTCATATGTAGTATAACCAATTATACCTTTTAGTCAATATTAACAGTTTTTATTATTTTATATTTTATATTAATTATTCTTTATTTTCTTCTTTTTCCTCGCTTTCACTTTCCTCTTTTTCTGAATTATCTTCAGCTTTTTCATTCTCGTTTCCAGGTTTTGGACCAATAATCTTTTCAAAAACTTCTTTTTCAATAGTTTCTTTATCAAGTAGTTCTTTAACAATTTTTTCTAAAGATTCTTTTTCAGATCTAATTATATCCAATGCTTTTTCTTGACCTTTTTCAATAAGTGAAGAAATTTCTTCATCAATCTTTTCAGCTACTTTTTCACTATAATCTCTTTGTTCGTGGATTTCTTTTCCTAAAAATATCATTTCATCCTTTGCACCATATGTTCTTGGTCCTAAATTTTTGCTCATTCCGTAATCAGTGATTAAGTGTCTAGCAATAGCGGTAGCTCTTCTTAGATCAGAGGTTGCACCTGTTGTTACTTCACCAAATATTTCTCTTTCTACAGTATGGCCAGCTAAAAGAACTGCAATTTCTGAAGTAAATTCTGAACGTGAATGCATGTGCCTATCTTCAGATGGCACCTTTAAAGTGTAGCCACCAGCTGAGCCACGAGCAATTATGGACACCTTGTGGACAGGATCAGCTCCAGGGATAAAGTGAGAAACAATAGCGTGAGCAGCTTCGTGATAGGCAGTAATTTTCTTTTCTTTGTCGTTTATCACCCTGCTTCTTCTCTCAGGTCCCATCATAACTTTTTCGATTGCTTCTAAAAGATCTTCATTTTTTATCTTTTTTCTTCCATTTCTAGCAGCAAGTATTGCACCCTCATTTAGAATATTGGCTAAATCTGCACCAGCTAAACCTGGAGTTCTTTCAGCAATTGTTTTTAAGCTAACATTTTCATCAAATGGTTTCATGTTACTGTGAACCTTTAAAATTGATTCTCTGTCTTTTAAATCAGGCATTTCAATAACCACTCTTCTATCAAATCTTCCTGGTCGAAGTAGTGCTGGGTCTAAAACATCTGGTCTGTTAGTAGCCGCAATTACTATCACATTTTGATTTGGCTCAAATCCATCCATCTCAACTAGTATTTGATTTAATGTTTGTTCTCTTTCATCATGACTACCTCCAAGTCCAGCCCCTCTTTTTCTACCAACAGCATCAATTTCATCAACAAAAATAATACAAGGAGCAGTCTTTTTAGCCTTTTCAAATAATGATCTAACACGAGAAGCACCAACACCAACAAACATTTCCACAAACTCAGAACCTGACATATGGAAAAATGGTACTTCTGCTTCACCAGCTACTGATCTAGCCAGTAATGTCTTACCAGTTCCCGGTGAACCTAAAAGCAAGACACCTCTAGGTATTTTAGCACCCAAGTCTTTAAACTTCTTGGGATATTTTAGAAAGTCTACAACTTCTTTTAATTCTTCTTTAGCTTCTTTAGCGCCAGCTACATCTTTAAAGGTAGGCTTTTCTTTTCCATCTACTTTAAAACTTTTAGCTGAACTTTGACCAAAACTCATGGCTTTAGAATTAGCACCTTGAACACCTCTCATCATGAAAAATATAATCAGACCGAATAGAAGGAAAGGAATAATGAATGGTAATAAAGTTGTTAACCATAGATCCCAACCACTTTTTTCTTTAATAGAGATATCTACTTGTCTTAATTTTTCTTGATCAACAGAAAAGTTACTCATTAAATCAGAAAATGACTCACCCACTTCTTTTTTAACTATTTCTTGTCCACCTTCCTTTAAATCAACTAAAATCTCATTTTCCTCAACTGTTATTTGTGAAATTTTTTCATTTTCTATTCTAGATATTAGTGCATTTACTCCAACTTCAGTTGGCTCTTCGCTTTTATTTTCAAAAAAATATGTAAAAACAGATGTTAGGAGTAAGAAAACTACTATTAAAATTAGAAAATTTCTAAATAAATTCTTCATTGTTTAATTTTTATTAATTATAATTATATTATAAAGGTAAAAGGCAGTTTTGGCAATTTAAAAAAACCTTGTTTTAAACAAGGCTTTTTTAAATATCTTTATTTTTTCTCTTCCTTCTCTTCTGTATCTTCTTTATCTTCTTCCGTTTCTTCTTTTTCCTCTTCCTTATCTTCTTTATCTTCTACCTTGCCTTCTTTCTTTTCTTTTTTTGGCTTATCACTTATCGGCTTTAAACCTAAGCGATGTTCTTCTGGTGAAATACTGACAATTTCAAATTCTTTTTCTTCATCTACTTGATATGCTTCAGAAATCTTTTCCTTAGAATCAAGTCCTAATTGACTGATATGAGCTAGACCATGAATTTCTTCATCAAGTTTAACAAATAGTCCAAATGGATTAATCTTTAAAATTGTTCCATTAATAGTTTGTCCAACCTTATATTTTGAACTAGCTTCAAGCCACGGATCTTCCATTAATTTTTTAGCACTTAAGAAAACTTTAGCACCATCAATTGAAATGATTTCCGCTTTAATACCGTCACCAACTTTAAATAATTCATTTGGAGAATCAATTCTTTGCCAAGCTAATTCAGAAATATGAATTAAGCCTTCAATGTTTTCACCAAAAGTAACGAAGACACCGAAATTAGTAATCGCAGTGATTCTACCATCAACTTGAGTACCTATTTTATATTTATCAAGAGCTGGTTTTTGTTTTTTATTCCAAACATCTTTCTCAGAGAAAATAATCTTTCCTTCTTCTTCATCTAAGGTAATAACCATTACTTCAAATTCAGTACCTACAAATGATTTTAATTTTTCTAATATTTTTCCTTTATCACCACCTGATACACGTGGGTAGTTTTCAGGAGCTAATTGAGAAACTGGTAGGAATCCATCAATTTGACAATAACGACTGATAAGACCACCTTTATTAGCGTCACTAATCTTAACTGTAATAGTTTCTTTATTTTTATGAGCATCTCTTAACTCATTCCATGCTTTTTCTTGTCCAACTAATTTAAATGATAACTCAAGTTCTCCATTTTCATTCTCAGTATCAATAACTGCTGCTTCAATTTCATCACCAGGCTTTAATTCTCCATATTCAGGAACCTCATTATATAATTCTGGTCCACGAACTACTCCCATTAAAATACCATTGATATCTAATTTTACTTCTGATTTAGAAGCTGAAACTACACGACCCTTAATAATATCTCCTACTTGAGGAATTTTAATATCGTCGTTTTCTAACATTTTTTCAAAATCAATATCGTGATTTTGATCTTTATTATTTTCCATATTATTTTAGCTCAATTCTTTTTTTCCAATAAAAAACTGAGCTTAACCCCGTCTAAACGAAGCTCTTTGGCTGCCTTCACTCCAAAGATTTAATTATAGGCATTTATTAATTTGTTTATATATTCTAATAGATATATTGTTAATTGTCAACTATGTTCCATAGCTTGAACATTAAAAAAAGAAAAAAGGTCACTTCCGAAGATAGTGACCTTTAATAGTTTTAGATACCGCGTTTTTTTGCGCTTACGCACAGAGCTTCGGTTCTATAATTATTCTTCTCCATTTTCATTCCTTCGACAAATCTAGATCTTTATACCTTAGCTACTGTTCTGGGTATTTTACCCTTTAACTTGGGACAATAAACTGCGCTGATTGATTTTAATTTTAGCCCAAGCTTTCTCTAAAACTACACTTTTTTATGTCTTAATTATATCATATAATCTTAATTTGTCAATGTATAAAGGGCTCTACGTTGAAAAGTGTGTATAGCTCCAGAGCAAAGCGAAGGGCAAAAGACCTAGAATAAGCTTCCTGACATAAGTCTCCACATTCTTGAAGCCGAATGATTTTCTTTTGATTAATTTACACTTAGTATGAAGCCCTTCCGTGTAAGCGTTAGTAATCCGACATTTAAAATAATTTAATATTTCTTGCTTCCAATGTGTCATGGTTCGACCCAATTCTTTGAGCTCATCTTCCTTAGAATTTCTTAACTCTGAAATTAATAATCCTATTTTCTCTTTAGCCTCGTTATATTTTGTCGCTCGGTAAAGTAACCGAACTCTTTCTTTAGCTAGGTAGGCCTCAAACAGTTCCGGAAACAGACTAAAATATTTATTCATTTTGTCTTTATCGCTCTCCGTCAAATCTTCTCTATTTTTATTCAACTCTTTTTTAATCGGTATCGCCATTCTCCTAGCTGACTGCAAAGTAGTCCTAACTTTCTGTAGGTGCATGAGAGCGCAAGCCACCACATGATAGTGATCAATGACAATAACCGCCTTAGGAAAATTGGCTACTAGCAGCCGATAATGCTTATTAGTCATATCCATCGCCACTCCCTTCACTTTAGCCCGTATTTCCGGGCTTAAACGCTTCAGGAAGCGTTCTAAATCAACTTGATGCTCTGAAGGAAGAATGGTTAGTAGTTCTCTCAATTTTACTTCTGTAATTGTTAGTACCATATCTAACCCGCGAAAACTTTGGCCGTCCAGTCCCAAATATATCTCTTCTAATTCGGATAATCGTTTGACTTTCTCATCCAGTAATTTAAACGGATCAACATTATCATACAAACTATTTTTGAGCGCCTGATAGCCGATTTTATTTACCGTGCCTACTTCATTAAACGAATTCTTGGCCAAATAGCCTAACGACTGTTTAACGAAATTATCACTAACTCGAGAATATTTTTTAATGCTGGGCAATTCCTCGGAAAATACTTTCCGACATTTTAAACAAACCAATCTATCTCTTTTTATCTTTAGATAGATTAACTTTTCTTGAAAATGACTATGCTTTTTTAACCGATAATTACCTTTGGCATGGCAAGATATTTTCAAACTTCCACAACCGGGGCACTTATTTTTATAACCTTTCTTTTTTCTTACTTTAACGATTAATTTTTGCTTTTTTGTTTCTTCCGTTGATTCTACTTTATAGCCTTGTATTTCTAGAAAATTTAGGATATTATTTTTCATAGAAGAGTTTTGTTAATTTTTAGCTTATATTCACTAATATATTAACAAAATTCTTCTTTTTTATACACACTTTTCGACATAGAGCCCTAAATCTATTGACAATATTATAAAAGTGTGATATATTCTTATGAACACAATGAGATACTTTTTTATCGTTTTGATGATAAAAAAGGCAGACGTATAGGGCAAAGGTAGCTCTTTAAAAACTGAATATAAACTATAAAAAATAGATATGGTACAGAGAAACAGTAACAACAGAACCAGTGGAGGTAATACAAATAATTACCAACCAGAAATGGCTATAAGAGTTAGTCCTACTAGTCAAATAATTGACAACGTCTGCGAAGTCTCATTAGAGGTTTCCGTACTCTTGAAAAACCGACCAATGGTTAATCAAGAGGTAATACTTAAAGAAGGCAATTCTCGAATTGCTCAACCAAACACTGCCGGCAGTACCGGAGTAGATGGAATAGTAACACTTAATGCAAATTTTCCACTTCGTGATAAAGAGTATCAAAAGGTTTTAAGAATTTCATTAACAGGTAAAGCGGAATCTTTAAATGTACCGCTGTTAATACCCGCTAAGACTGAAAAGAAAAAACAAAAAAACATCTCAGAGTCTTTAGTGGTTATGAAATACCAGAACGATAATGGTCAAGCTTCCTTTAAATGTCGAGTTCTAACAACCGATGGTGATGGAGTTCCAAAAAAGCAAGTAACTATTTGGTATAAAGGTTCTAATAAAAAAAGAACAACTGATAACAATGGTGAAGCGTTTTTTTATCCTTCTTCAATAATTGAGCCTGGAGAAGAAAACGCAATTACGTTTTCTGTTTCAGGAATTAAGGAATCGGCTAAGTTGAAACTACGTCGTAAGAAAAAACTTAAACAAGCCAAAGCTTTTTCTAGTAAATGGTGGTTAGGAGTTAATAATGGACGAGCATTTATTCTAATGCTTCTAGCAATTTTCTTTTGGATTTTAGCTATTGGCGTTGGTTTTGGTGATCCAATTATTAGCAGAAAGTTATTTGTCGATGAAAATGGAATATCACCATATCAAAAATTGTATAACGAAACATTGCTTGAGTATGGACAAGAAATTAAAACCTTTGAGAGTGATGATTATTTCTTTTTTGAAAAGATCCCTAAGAAAAGTATTTGGAAAATAGCTTTCTTTTTAACGATAGCTTTCTTTATTTACTTTCCAATTGCTGCTCGTGAGGAAATAGCTGACGCCCTTGATGATGTCAGGTTAAAACTTGTTGACAAGGGCTCGGTAAAAGTTGATGATCCTTTCTTTGAAAAATTGCTTGCTTCAACTGAATCTCTTGGTTTTGCTTCGAACAAAAGCAACAAAGGAGTTCAATTTGGAGGAACAAAATCATTTGGTCTTTCAGGAGGTGGTGCAAAAAACCCTCAGGGAAAAGAAGATGATAAAGCTTTTGGTTCATCAATGTGGAGCTATATGGCACTTGACATTGCCACAGACCTTCTGATGGGTATTGTTAAAAGAGTATTTAAGTAGAAACCTTAAAATCTTTATGTAATGGAAGAAAATAATGAAAATCAAGATAATCAAACAATAGAAAACAATAACGATAATAATAAAGATTCTTTCTTTGTTAAACGCAAGCAAGAAATTGCTGCCGTTGTTGGTTTGATTATTCTTACTTTGCTCACCCATATTAGCTTATTTACTGTTCTACTTATAGGACTGTATTTAATAGCTACTGCTATAATGAGCAAAAAAGCAACTAACTTAAAAACTCTAGCAAAGCTAATGAATATTATTTTAATAATATCTTTTGCTTACTTGGGTGTTTCAGAGATTATGTCTAGAAGTGCTGAGAAAAAATTTAATATTGGAGAAAAAATAGATCAAACTTTTTCTCAGCTTATGCCAGGTGATAATGAAATTAGGGCTGCTGATATTTTTGAAGATGAAAAGAAAAAAGCAGTAGAAGACTTTAGACCTTATTACCGTCAGCTTTTAAACGAAGGACGTGTTGAAGAGGCAGCTGAAATCTTTACTAAGTTTGAAGAAAAATGGAATTTTAAAGTACAAATTCAAAAAGCTGAAAGGACAAGAAAGAGTGAAACTAAAAAAGTGGATCAAAAAGGTGTGAGTCAAAATATTAAAAAATACTCGAGACCAAGTCCGCCAGTAATTAAAGATTCAATCTTTTATCCAGGAACTTACGAAATAGAAGTCAATAAAATAACTGATTTCTATATTGTTCCTGAATCTGATAATAAATATCAGTACTTTACGTTAGATTCTGAAGATAGAGAATATCAATTGATATTTTCAAACAAGAATTTGTATAATGCCAACTCACAGATTTATGAGAAAGAATTGCGATTTAAACTGAAGGCAACTGGTAATGACAAGAAAGAAAAAATTACTATGACCGTTAGTTAAAATAATATGAGGGTGATTAAAACAATCATCCTCTTTTTTATTTACCAATATTATTAATTTGTGTTATAATATCTTTACAAACATAATTTAATTATATGAAAAAAATAAAAA